>DAOLKH010000121.1:0-5915 GCA_035331685.1 Pseudomonadales bacterium | reverse complement strand
GGCGTGTGCGGCAGCGACGGCCCGCTCAACGGTTGCGCCCGAGGCGAGCGAGACGTGCCCGCGCAGTTGCCCGGTCGCCGGATCGTGAACCGCCTGGGTACGCACATCATCCGCAACCGCTGCGCCATCGATGAAATGTCCGAACGTCTCCATCGCGTGCTGCCTCGTGCTGACGCTCATGCGACCGTCTCGATCACATCACCCAAAGTTTCGAACAGTCGCAGCAGGTCCTCGCGTTCGCTGACGAACGGAGGCGCAAACTGCAGCGTGTCGCCACCCCAGCGCACGTAGAAGCCGCGCTCCCACATCGCCAGCGCAATTTCGTACGGTCGGCGCAACGGCTCCCCTGCCCTCGCTTCGATCTGCACTGCGCCGGCCAGGCCGATATTGCGGATGTCGACGACGTGCCTGCTGCCACGCAGTGCGTGCAGCGCGTCCTCGAAGGGTGCCGCCAGCGCACGCACCCTGCCCACCATATCCTCGCGCACGAACACTTCCAGCGCAGCGATCGCAGCGGCACAGGCGACCGGATGCGCCGAATACGTGTAGCCGTGCGGAAACTCGATCGCGTAATCGGGTCCGCCCGCTTCCATGAAACTGCGATAGATCTCGCCGCTCGCGATCACGGCACCCATCGGTTGTGCGCCGTTCGTCAGACACTTCGCCACGTTCATGATGTCGGGCATGACCCCAAAGGCCTGCGCGCCGAACACATCACCGCTGCGACCGAAGCCGCTGATCACCTCGTCGAAGATCAGCAGGATCCGGTGACGCGTGCAGATCTCGCGCAGCCGCTGCAGATAACCCACCGGCGGCACGATCACGCCGGCCGAACCGGCAAACGGTTCGACGATCACCGCGGCGATATTCGACGCATCGTGCAGCGCAACCAGTTCCTCGAGCTGGTCGGCCAGTCCGGCGCCGGCTGCAGGCATGCCGCGCGAAAAGGCGTTTTCGGCAAGCAACGTGTGCGGCAGGTGGTCGGCATCCACTCCCGGTCCGAACAGCTTGCGGTTGGCGCCGATACCGCCGACTCCGATGCCGCCGAAATTCACGCCGTGATAGCCGCGTGCACGACCGATGAGCCTGGTCTTGGTCGGCACACCCTTCAGACGCCAGTACGCACGCGCCATCTTCAGCGAGGTATCGGCTGCCTCCGAACCGGAACCGGTGAAGAACACATGATCGAGTCCGGCCGGCGTCAGCTCGCAGAGCATGTTCGCCAGGCGGAACGACAGCGGATGCCCGAACTGGAACGCCGGCGAGTAATCGAGTTCGCGTATCTGGCGTGCCACCGCAGCGGCGATCTCGGAACGCCCGTGCCCCAGCCCGCAACACCACAACCCCGACAGGCCGTCGAAGACGCGTCTTCCGTCGGCCGTTGTGAAATGACAGCCGTCGGCTGCGACGATCAGGCGCGGGTTGCGCTTGAAATCGCGGTTGCCGGTGAACGGCATCCAGTGTGCCTCCAGCTCTTCGCGTACAGGTGGCGGGGCGATTGGAGCTGCGTGTGGCGCCACGGTCATGACGGGATACCTCGGGAGCGACGACAGCGGAGTGTATAAACACCGCATGATTTCACAAATACGGCTTCCTGACCCCACTCCGACGCCACACTCCGACGCCAGGGGGTTTGCCTGCCATGCCGGACAGCACCACGGATGCAGTGCCCGCCTGTTGTCGATAAACTTGCCTGACCACACGGGAACGGGGAGACGGGGCCGGGCGATGCACGATGGCGGACTACTGGCGGTGAGCAGGATCCGCTTCTGGCTGGCACAGATGAGCCAGCGCGGGATCGCATCCGGAGACGTGCTCGCCGGCACCGGGCTCGATGTCGCCGAGATGCGTGGCGTGTTTCGCGGCACGCCGGTGCAATACCGTACCGTGATCGCGAACATGCTGCGCCTGACCGGCGATCCACGGCTAGGGATCCGCCTTGGCGCCAACTTCGGGATCAGCGACTTCGGGCTGCTCGGCTATACCTCGCTCAGCAGCGCGAGCGTACGCCAGTCGCGCGAGGTGATCCTGCGCTACCAGAACCTCGACGACAACGTGCTGCAGGCGCGCTCATCGGTCGCCGACACGCACTGGCGGGTAGAGCTGGACGAAAGTTTCAGGCTCGGCGAGCTGCTGCCGTTTGCGGTCGAGGAATGGGTCAGTCGCGTGATGGCGCTGGCGCAGGCGTTGACCGGGCGTGCGTTTCCGGTGCTGCACATGCAGCTTGCGTACCCGCGCCCTGCAATCCTCGACGACTACCGACGCCACTTCGCGTGTCCGCTGAGCTTCGATGCACCAGCTACCGTGATCGACTTTGACCCACGCCGACTCGACGACCCGATCACGCTGGCCAACGACGCCGTATTCACGCTGTGCGAACGGCATTGCCAACTGGCGGCCACGCGCATCGCGCCCGATCACTCGTTCTCTGCACAGATTCGCAGCGCGTTGCTCGCAGGCGACGGTGAATTTGCCGGCCTGGACGAGATGGCCGCACGATTCGGCATTACCGGTCGCACGCTGGCGCGGGATCTGATACGCGAAGGCATCAGCTATCAGCGCATCGTCGACGACGCACGTCGCACGCTCGCCTGTGAGCACCTGCAACTCGGCCGCCTGACGCCGAAGCAGATCGGCTTTCTGCTCGGTTACCGCGACGTCGGCAATTTCCGTCGCGCCTTCCGTCGCTGGACCGGGCACACCGTTTCGGAGTTCCGCGCCCGTCACGGTGGATAAGGCCGACGCTGGTCCCGTCGCCGACGGACTGCAGAAGCTCGTGGGCGCCGTGCGACACCCCGTCCCGGGACAAGCCGTGACGATGCTGGTATAAACCGGCGTGACGCAATGGAGGGAGCAGTTTCGATGCGTGTTCTGAGAACGTACCTGTGGATCGTGGCCCTGGCGATACTGGGCGGCTGCGGGGTCAATCCGGTAACCGGCAAACAGGAAATCCAGTTCATTTCCGAAGCACAGGAAGTGGAGATCGGCCAGAAGAACTATGCGCCCACACGCCAGAGCGAGGGCGGCGACCTGGCCGTGATGCCGGAACTCACTGCCTATGTGAACGAGGTCGGGCAGAAACTTGCAGCGGTAGCCGACCGCCGCCTGCCGTACGAATTCGTCGTGCTCGACAACTCGGTACCGAACGCCTGGGCATTGCCGGGCGGCAAGATCGCGATCAACCGCGGCCTGCTGAACCAGTTGAACAACGAAGCCGAACTCGCCGCCGTGCTCGGGCACGAGATCGTGCACGCAGCGGCCCGCCATGGCGCCAAGGCACAGGAGCGGGGCACGCTGATGCAGGTCGGGCTCACCGCCGCGCAGATCGGTGCCGCAATCGGTGGCATCGACGGCAATGCGGCAGGTCTGGCGATCCAGGGGGCCGGTATCGGTGCACAACTGATCCAGCAGAAGTACGGTCGCGACCAGGAGCTCGAGAGCGACCATTACGGCATGAAATACATGAAGGCCGCCGGTTACGATCCGTGGGGAGCGGTCACGCTGCAGGAGACCTTCCTGCGCCTGTCCACCGAACAGGGTCGCAACCAGAACTGGCTGGAAGGACTGTTCGCTTCGCACCCGCCATCGGCGGAGCGCGTGGCACAGAATCGACAGCTCGCCGAACAGCTCGGGCGCGGCGGCGAACTCGGTGCCGAACGCTATGCCGCGCGCACGAAGAGCCTGCGTGCAGCCAAACCCGCCTATGACGCCTACGACAAGGCGATCGAGGCCGCCCGCAAGAAGGACTATGCAGGTGCGCGCACCCTGGCAGGCAAGGCCGCCTCACTGCTGCCCGCGGAAGGCCGCTTCCAGGAACTGCTGGGCGAACTGGCACTCGCCGAGAAAAAGCCACGCACCGCGATCCCCCACTTCGACCGTGCAACGGCCCTGAACCCTGGCTACTTCGGTTCCTGGCTCGGCGCCGGCGTGGCCCAGCTGCAGGCGGGTGACAGGAATCTGGCCGAAAAATACCTGATGCGCAGCAGCGAACTGCTGCCGACGGCGCCGGCCGCGTATTACCTCGGCAACATCGCACGCGAACGTGGTGACGACGGCAAGGCCCTGTCGTACTACCGTGCGGCAGCGCAGTCGCAAAGCGCCGCCGGGCAGGCTGCGGCCACCGAACTCGTGCGTCTCGACCTGCCGCGCAACCCCGGCAACTACATCACGGCGAGCGCACGCTTCGACAACGCTGGTCGCGTGTTTGCATTGCTGCAGAATCGCGCGCCGGTAGCGTTGCGCGATGTGCAGATCACCCCGGTACTGATCGACCGCAACGGGCGCATCGTGCAGCAGGGTTCCGCAGTATCAGTACGCGAGAAGCTCGCGCCGGGAGCACAGGTGACGGTCGCGACCGGAATCACCGGTCTGACAGCGGATCAGGCTCCGGCACTGCGATTCCGTATCGACGGAGCACGGCTGGCAGATTGAAGAGGGTGTCTCCTACACTCCCTGCTGCGGACGACGCGCCGCCTCGTCCAGCGCCGCCACATAAGGCCGCAGACAGGACCATAGCACCAGTGCGCCTGCGGGGCAGGCCACCGCAGTCACCCACGCCAGCGAATAGCGCACCGCAGCGTCGTCCTGGAACACGAAATCGGTCAGCGCTGCGATCGACGAGGCGCCGACGCTCATGCCGATGATGTTGCCGAAGAAGATCTGCAGCGCCGTCACCTGTGCCCGCATCTGGTTCGGCGTGACGATCTGCATCGCGGCGCTGGAACTGCCGTAATAGCTGCACTTCAGGAAGATCGTGGGAGCGAGTGCCGCCAGTGCCAGCGGTGCGTTCGGCATCAGCGGGCCGAGTACGCCGGGCACGGTCATCACGATCGCCGCCAGCATGACGAAGCGTATGTGCGCATCACGATGACCACGCCGCTCCAGCCATTCGGCCATCCGCGCACCGCTGTAAGTCCCGGCAGTACCGAATACGAGATAGGTCAGTCCGAACCAGGTACCCGCCTCGGCAATCGTCATGCCGTAGGTGCGGATCAGTACGGTCGGATACCAAGCCATCAGCCCGTAGCTGAATACCCCGAGCAGCGCGGTCGCCAGCGGAAACGACAGGTACAGGCGCCAGCGATCGGCAAGGTAGCGCCACAACTGCGCCAGACTGAGCTGGCGCACCTCGCCATCGGCGTCCATCAGCCCACCGCGGCGCTCGGGCTCGCGAATGCCGCGCATCATCAACGCAACCACCAGCCCTGGCAGGCCGACGACGAAAAACGTGATCTGCCACGGCCGCACCGTACCAACCAGCGGCAGCAGCACCGGTTCGGCTTCGCTGACCAGATGCACCACCGCCCCACCGATCAGGTACGCGGCACCGCCACCAACGCTGATTCCGAGCGCGAAGATCGCCATCGCGCGCCCCAGCCGCTCCGGCGGGAAATAATCGCTCAACAGCGAATACGCCGGCGGCGACAGCGCCGCCTCGCCGACGCCGACACCGACGCGCATCAGGAACAACCCCATGTAGCCGCGCACGACGCCGCAGCCGACGGTCATTGCACTCCACAGCGCGATCCCGGTCGCGATGATCGAACGCCGATCGTAGCGATCGGCCAGCCGGGCAATCGGCAACGCCATCACCGAGTAGAACAGCGCGAATGCCCAGCCCTGCAGCAGGCTCATCTCGAAGTCCGAGATCTGCAGGTCGCGCCGTATCGGCCCGACCATCAGGCTCAGGATCTGACGATCGATGAAGGAAAAGATGTACGCGAGCAGCAGCACGAACAGCACATAGCCCGGATACCACGTGCGCTCGTGCAGCGACAGACGCGCGCGGACCCCGCCGGAATCCGCGCTGCCTTTTGCGACCGGAGTGGGTTCGTGCCCCACAAGGATTGGCGCTACAGGTCCAGGGTGACTTCCAGCCCGTAGGTGCGCGGCCAACCCAGCGTGCCGGCACGGTA
>DAOLKH010000120.1:0-5947 GCA_035331685.1 Pseudomonadales bacterium | reverse complement strand
CGGCCACCACCCGCTCGTCGCCTTCGACTGCTGCGCAGCGGTACAGGTCACGCAGCAGGCGCAGGTTCGTGCGCGGCTGCATCGCGGCATCAGCCGCCTCGAGTAATTTGCGTGCGGCGGACATATCGCCCATCAGGATGCCGATTTCGCCCAGCGCGTGCAGCACGCCGGCGTCCATGGGCAGGCACGCGACCACGCTCTTCAACAGGACGTCCGCCTTGGCGAACTCGCCCAGATCGACCATGACCGTGGCGAGCGACATCAGCATCTCGCGTTCGTCGGCATCCGGAACACGCACGAGCGGCCAGGTCGGAACCGGCTGGCGCAGCAGCCCAATCGCCTCGCCGCGGCTGCCTTGCGCCACCAGCAGTCGCAGGCAGCCAAGCAGGTTGTGCAGACGGGTCCACGGCGGGGACTTCAGGGCCAGTGTGCGCTTCCACAGCTTCAGCGCAGCTCTTGCGTCACCCTTGCGCTGCAGTGTTTGGGCCAGCAGACCGGTCACCTCGACGTCATCGGGTTCAGTGGCGAGGATCTTCCTGCAGATTCTCTCTGCATCGTCCAGCAGGCCTGCGTTGTACAGAACGCGGGCGTTGATCAGTTGTTCGCGGGGATCTGCAGGTTTTTTCACGGTCGATGCGATCGGATGCAACGGTTCGGTTCGGCTCGGTTCAATTCTGCCATGGCACCCGGCGCGAACCACGTGCTGCGTGTCCGGGTGTCCAGGTGTGCGCGGGCACGTTTACTGCTGCGTGCCGGCAGTATCGTCGAGCAGACTGCGCGTGGCGCGCTCGACGAATGCAGCCAGCGTGCTCGCCATCTGTTCTTTCATGGCTTCGTCTTCCAGATTCTCCACACGGGCATCGCGGCCGACGCTATAGCGATACAGATCGGGCGCAGCGCCCGGGCGCTTCACCACGATGCGATCCCCGCGCAGGAAGCCGACGATTTCGTCGTTGCCCGACGGCTTGATCAGCGCAAAGCCCGGGTCGGTTACCGACAGCACGTCGCGCCCCCAGCACTGATGCGTGAACGGCTCACCGATCAGCCCCATGATGGTCGGAGCCACATCGTTCTGGGCTGCAACGCGATCGATCGTGGCACCGAAGGTCTCGCGCACCTGCGGGCCGATCAGCAGCAGCGGCACGTGAAACCGCAGCAGGTCGATGTCCGTGAGCTGCTCGCTGACGCCGAAGCCGTGATCTCCCAACACCACGAACAGCGTGTTGGCGTACCACGGCTCCTTCTCGATGCGCCGGAAGAACTGCCCCAGCGCCCAGTCGGTGTAGCGCATCGCGGTGAGGTGCTCGTCCAGCTGTCCCTGTCCGGAGACCGGCTGTACCGGCAGCGGATCCGGCAACGCGTAAGGCGTGTGGTTCGACAGCGTCTGCAGCACCGCGAAGAACGGCCTGTCCTTCGGCAACTTCTGCAGCTCGTCGGCTGCGCGTTCGAACATGTCCTGATCCGACACGCCCCAGGTCGGGTTCACGAACACGGGATCGACGAAATCGTCACGACCAATGAAGCGTGTCATGCCCTGGTTGCGGAAGAAGCCCTCCTGGTTGTCCCACGAAAAGGCACCGTTGTAGAGATAGATGTCCTGGTAACCCTCCCGGTGCAGCAACAGCGGCAAGCCCGAAAAACTGTGCAGCCCTTCCTGCTGCTGCATCAGATACTCGTATCCCGGCAGATTCGGAAAACATGCCAGGGTGGCGAACATGCCCTGGTGCGTGTGCGTGCCGTTCGAGAAAAACCGCGTGAACAGCAATCCCTGACGAGCCAGCCGGTCGAATTCCGGCGTGATCCCCAGATCGTTGCCGAGCGCTCCGGTGAACACACCGGAAAAACTCTCGATCAGGATGACGACCACATTCGGTTTGCCTGCCCCGTTGCTCGCCGGATGGGCACTGCTCGCGTGCGTACGCAGCAGCGGCAAGGTGCCGTCACCGGCCCAGGTGTCCTGCGGCGTCAGCAGCAGCTCGCGCGTGATTGCGGTTGCCTTCTCCAGCGGCATCGCATTCAGCCAGAAGCTCCTGTCGGTCTTGCGGTTTCCCGAGGCCGCTGCCTTGTACAGCGTGAAAATGCCGTTCAGACCGAGATGGTTCGCGAACAGGTTCTGGCTGTGGAAGGCATCGCCCCAGCGCAGCGGCGGCCCGGAACGCAGGGTGCCACGCGCCCCCAGCACCAGCGCGAGCATGACCGCAATGCTGACGAGCACGCGCAGCACGGGAGGCGCCTGCCGGCGCTTCGGCATGCGCTGCACCAGCACGCAGCTGAGATGGTCCAGCAGCCAGTAGAAGCGGTACATCAGCCACGACAGCAGCAGCCACAGCAGCAGGTAACGGAATAGTGGGTAGCCGTTCCACAACATGCTGACGACCGTCTTCGGATCCTGGCGGATGTATTCGAAGACCAGACTGTTCAGGCGCTGGTGGAATTCGCGATAGAAATCCAGCTCGGTGATGCAGAAGAAGATCGCCAGCGAGGAAGCGATCGCCAGCCAGACGACCAGGCATTTGCGCAGGGCCGCAGACGAGGGCCAGAGAAAACCGGCCAGCAACGGCAGGCAGAGAATGCTCGTGACCATCAGGTCGAAGCGCAGACCAATGCCGAAACTGCTCAGCACCTCGGCCCGGGACAGGCTGCTGGCAAGCTCCACGTTGTGCCAGTACAGGGCGGTGCGTGCCAGCGAGAACAGCAGCATCAGCCCCAGCATCGCAAGCAACATGAAGCAGGCATGACCCACGAGGGTGTGGCGGTCGCTGCGTGCCCGATCCAGGGGTGTGGTCATGCGGGATACTCCAGGCAGCGCCATGAATGCCGCAGTACCCCGTACCACGAGAACGCTTTTTTCGGTGAAACGGACAATGCAGATGCTGCCGTCGGGAGTGGAGGTCAAGGCACGGCATCCCAGCAAAGCAAACGTGATTTTTTTGTTGATTCCTCGTGAAATTTTCGTGAATTTCATGGATTCTGCCATCGAACACCGCAGTCCCTGCGATTTGCCTCTTTGATGGGTGCAGCGTCACAGCCACCACATTGCTTGACGCATAGATGCCACGGCCGTATACCTATTCACGTCCTTGCTCTGAAGAGGCTGTCGCAAGACGCTGCGAAGCGTGCGGCAGCGGTTCCAGTTTCCAGTTCCGGGGATGCAGGCATGACACACCACAAATACCTGATCATCGGCGGTGGCATGGCAGCGGATGCCGCCACTGCGGGCATACGCGAAGTGGATCGTGAGGGTTCGATCGGACTCATCGGTGCGGAATCGGACCCACCGTACAACCGCCCCGCGCTGTCCAAGGCCCTGTGGAAGGATCAGTCTCTGGAGACGATCTGGCGCGACACCGCAGACCGCGGAGTCGAGCTGCACCTCGGCCACACGGCGACCACCATCGACCCCCGAAGCAGAACCGTGACCGATGCGGCAGGAAACCGCTACAGCTACGAAAAGCTGCTGCTTGCGACTGGCGCCACACCACGGCACCTGGGTTTCGGCGGCGATGACGTCATCTACTATCAGACGACGCAGGATTACCGCAGGCTGCGCGAACTGAGTGCGAACAAGCGGGATTTCGCGATCATCGGTGGCGGCTTCATCGGGTCGGAAGTTGCCGCGGCACTGGCGATGCACGACAGACAGGTGACGATGCTGTTTCCCGACGAGGGTATCTGCTGGCGACTGTTTCCACCGGGCCTGTCCCGCTTCCTGAACGACTCCTATCGCAAGAAGGGCGTGCGGGTGCTGAACGGCCACGCAGTGCATGGCATGCGCAAGGAAGCCGGGCGTTTCGTGCTGGAGCCATCGTCACAGGCGACCAATGCAGACACCTCGGTGGCGGTCGATGCCATCGTGGCCGGAATCGGGGTGGTACCGAATGTCGAACTCGCGGAGCAGGCCGGGCTGGAAACGAAGAACGGCATCGTGGTCGACGCGTACCTGCGTACCAGCAACCCCGATATCCATGCAGCAGGGGACGTGGCTTTTTTCCACGAATCGACGCTCAATGAAAGCCGGCGCGTGGAGCATGAAGACAACGCCAACACCATGGGTCGTGCTGCCGGGCGCAACATGGCCGGAGCTGGCGAACGCTACGATCACCTTCCGTTCTTCTATTCGGATCTGTTCGAGCTCGGCTACGAGGCAGTCGGGCTGACCGACTCGCGGCTGCAGATGGTCGAGGACTGGCGCGAGCCCTACCACGAGGGTGTGGTCTACTACCTCGACAAGGGACGGGTACGCGGCGTGCTGCTGTGGAACGTGTGGGACCAGGTGCCGAACGCTCGCCGGCTGATCGCCGAAGCGGGCCCCTTCCGCCCCGAGGATCTGAAGGGTCGCCTGCCCGCCTGAAGGCAAGGGAACCGGGCTTGAATGAGCTGAGCTTCACGCTGGCGCCGCCTGCACCATTTCGGCTCGACCTCACGGCATTGGCACTGTGCCGGCGGCCACACAACCGCATCGACCGCTGGGACGGGCATTCATAGCGGCGCATCCTGCTGCTCGGCAGCCGCAGCGCGCCAATCGCATTGAGTGTATGGCAAGAACGATCCGGCAGTACCGACGCTGCCGAACTCCAGGTCACGCTTGCCGGGAGCGGCCTCGGAACCCGCGACGTCGCGCAAGCGCAGAGCGCGTTGCGACGCCTGCTCGGTCTGGACATCGACCTCGGCGACTTCTACCGGATGGCCGCAGCCGATCCCGAACTGGCACCGCTGGCACAGCGCTGGCGCGGACTCAGACCGCCACGCTTCCCGAGTGTGTTCGAAACGCTCACCAACGCCATCGCGTGCCAGCAGATCACGCTGACCGTGGGCATCACGCTGCTGAACCGCCTGATCGAAGCGTACGGGCGAGCGTATCCGGAGCCGGACGCCGCCGGCGGCTCTGCCCCGGTTTCCAATGCCTTCCCGACTCCGCAGGAGCTCACCGGTGTTCCGCCGGAATCGCTGCGTTCGCTCGGCTTCAGTCGTCAGAAGGCGCACTGCCTGATCGAGCTCGCCACTGCCATTGCCGACGGAAGCCTCGATTTCAGCGCACTCGAGGCGCTCGACAATGCCAGTGCGGTCCGCTTCCTGCGCCGGCTGCACGGGGTGGGCCGCTGGTCGGCCGAGTACGTGCTGCTGCGCGCGCTCGGACGTCTCGATGTGTTTCCGGGTGACGACGTGGGTGCACGCAACAACCTGCAGCGCTGGCGGGGTCGTGCGGAAAAGCTGAACTATGAAGGGGTGCGGCAGGCGACCGCACGCTGGCAACCCTACAGCGGCCTGGTCTACTTCCACCTGCTGCTCGATTCACTCGAGCAGCGCGGGATGATTCCACCGGAACAGCTCGCCTGAAAAGGCCGTCGGTCGTCGCACGGCTCAGGTCTTTCCCGGACCCTTCCGGAAGTCGTGCGTAATGGAATCGGCATGTTCACGGTGGTAGACGTAGCTCTCGTGAGTGGTCCTGACGATGCTCAGGCCCGCCGCCACGGCCCTGTCGAACAGCTCCGCATCGCACGCAAACGCGATCTCCCTGAACCCGCCGAGCGCATGCATCGCATCGCGACGAATGAAGAAGGTCCCACCGATCACGCATTCCGACAGATGGATCTGCCGGCTCGTGTCGTTGCGATCCGGCACGCAAGGGTCGCCCACGATCCTCACGCCACCGTGCAGAAACTCGATACCCGGATCCTGCTCCAGAATGCGCCGCCTGCTTTGCAGATGGTCGGGTTCGTATTCGTCGTCGGAATCCAGGAAGGTGATGAACTCCCCACGGCACAGCGCAATCCCTTCGTTCTTGGCACGCGCTTCACCTCCGTGCGTACGCCGGATGCAGCGAATGGCGGGCGCCCTGTGCAACTGATCGTGGATCGTCGCCACGGTACCGTCCGTGCTCCCGTCGTCGACGACCCAGGCCTCCCAGTCCGGTTCGGTCTGCGCGATCAGCGAAGCCAGTGCCCGC
>DAOLKH010000119.1:0-5964 GCA_035331685.1 Pseudomonadales bacterium | reverse complement strand
GTCGTCGAGCCCGTGGCGCGGCAGAAAGTCGGGCTCTGCGCTCGGGCGTGCGAACTTGTTCCATGGGCAGACCAGTTGGCAGTCGTCGCAGCCGAATACGCGATTGCCGATCAGCGGGCGCAGCTCGAGCGGAATCGCACTGTGTGATTCGATCGTGAGGTAGGAGATGCAGCGAGTCGCATCCAGCACGAACGGAGCCACGAAGGCGCGCGTCGGACAGACCTCGAGGCACGCGGTGCAGCTGCCGCAGTGCACGCCGCCGAATTCCGTATCCACCGGCAATGCGATGTCGGTGTAGATCTCTCCCAGGAAGAACCACGAGCCCGCCTGCGGGTGGATCAGCAGCGTGTTCTTGCCGATCCAGCCCAACCCCGCCTTTTGTGCCACGCCGCGTTCGAGTACCGGTGCGCTGTCGACGAAGGCTCGCAAGGCGCTTCCGGGTTGCCGTTCGGCAATGCGGGTCGCGAGCCGGGCAAGCCGCGCACGCATCAGCTTGTGGTAGTCGCGCCCGAGTGCGTAGCGGGAAACGTAGGCTTGCTGCGGGTTCTGCAGCACGGTGAGCGGCTCGGCACCGCCGTGGCGGTAGTCCATGCGTACCGAAATCAGACGCTGTGTCCCGGGAATCAGCGCATCGGGCTGCCAGCGTTTTTCGCCGTGGCGTTCCATGTAGTCCATGTCGCCGTGCAGTCCGGCAGCAACCCAGTCGCGCAACCGTTGATCGTGCGGGGCGAGAGTGGTTGCACAGATGCCGACCGACTGGAAGCCGAGTTCGTACGCCCATGCACGGATGTCAGCAGCGAGTTCGGTGAGTGCCTCGGAAGTTTGCGTGTGCTCGGTGTCGTGATCTGGCATCTGTCACCCCGGGTTCCGTGTGCCGGCCCCCCCCCGCTGCCCGGCGTGCGGCAAGATAGCACGGAGGCATCGGATACAATGACGCGGACTTTTCACGGAGATCGTGCACGATGGCGGATACCGTTGCGTTGCCGCTGTACACCGCCGCGCAGGCGCGCGCGCTCGACCGCGTGGCGATCGAAGACCACGGGATTCCCGGCATCACGCTGATGGCACGCGCCGGGCGTGCTGCGTTCGATGTGTTGCAGGCGCATTTTTCGGCGCTGCCGCCGTTGCATGTGGTCTGTGGCACCGGCAACAACGGTGGCGATGGTTTCGTCATTGCGCGCCTCGCGCTGGATGCAGGCTGGCCAGTCGAGGTGTGGCTGGTCGGTGACGAGGAGCGCATTGCGGGCGATGCACGGCTTGCGTTCGCAGCCGCGCGCAGCGCCGGTGTTGCGATCCGTGCATTCGATCCCGGACGATGTTTCGAGCGCGGTGTGATCGTCGATGCGTTGCTCGGCACCGGCCTCGGCGGAGCAGTGCGTGCGCTGCATGCCGAGGCGATCGGTGCAATCAACGCCAGCGGATTGCCGGTGATTGCGGTCGACATTCCCTCCGGGCTCTGCAGCGATACCGGCACGGCGCTTGGCGTGGCGGTGCGAGCCACCCATACGGTGACGTTCATCGGGCGCAAGCGCGGGCAGTTCACCGCGGCCGGGCGCGAGCACTGCGGCAAGCTGCATTTTGCTGATCTCGGCGTGCCGTCGGCGGTCTATCGTGAAGTCGGCGCCGAAGCCGAACTGCTGGCGTTCACTGCAATGCCGGCTCGCGCACGCACGGCGCACAAGGGGCATTTCGGGCATGTGCTGGTCGTCGGTGGAAACCTTGGCATGGGCGGCGCTGCGGCGTTGGCCGCAGAGGCGGCGGCTCGTTGTGGTGCCGGACTGGTATCGCTCGCAACGATGCCAGCCAACGTCGCGGCAATCGTCGCGCGCCGTCCTGAAATCATGGCACACGGGGTCGAACATCCGCAGCAGCTCGAACCGCTGCTCGCGCGCGCCACCGTGCTGGTGGTCGGCCCTGGACTCGGTCGCGGTGCCTGGGCCGAGCAGATGCTGCAACGGGTGCTCGCCAGCGGCAAGACCACCGTGATCGACGCCGATGCGCTGAACACGCTTGCCGATGGCGTGCCGGCGATGCGCTCCTCATGCGAAAAGTGGTTGCTCACTCCGCATCCTGGCGAGGCAGCGCGACTGCTCGGCTGCACCAGCGCCGAGGTCGAGGCGGACCGCTTCGGGGCGCTCGGCGCACTGCTTGCCTGTTTCCCCGGTGCAGTGGTGCTGAAAGGCGCGGGTACCCTGGTTGCCGATGCCGCATCCACGCTGATCGGGGTGTGCCCTTACGGCAACCCGGGGATGGCAAGTGGCGGCATGGGAGATGTGCTGAGCGGAGTGCTCGCTGCACTGCTGGCGCAGGGCGCGACGCTGGGCGAAGCGGCGCGCAGGGGCGTCTGCCTGCACGCGCACGCGGCCGACTGCGCGGTGGCGGGCGATGGCGAGCGCGGGCTGCTGGCGACCGATCTGTTGCCGTGGCTGCGCCGCCTGCTGAATGGCGTCGACGCTGTCGGGCCAGCAGCGTGAGTTGCGACGGTGAGTGCATGCTGCCCGACGAGGCCGCGGCCGAGGCAAGCGGAACGGCGCTGGCGCATGCGCTGGAGGGCGGTGCGGTCGTTTATCTGCACGGCAGCCTTGGTGCCGGCAAGACCACCTTTGCGCGTGGCGTACTGCGCGGGCTCGGGCATCATGGCGCGGTGAAGAGCCCGACCTACACGCTGGTGGAGCCGTACGCGCTCGGCGGTCGCGCGCTGTATCACTTCGATCTCTATCGTCTGGGTGATCCGGAAGAACTCGAATTCATCGGTATCCGTGATTACGTGCGTGCCGATGCGATCCTGCTCGTCGAGTGGCCTGGGCGCGGGACCGGGCATCTGCCGGCGGCGGATCTCGAGATCCGGCTCGAGGACAGTGCCGATGGGGGGCGTCGCCTGAGCTGGCACGCGTGCAACCCGCACGGCCGGGAAATAGTGACACGATGGTTAGATACTTCCGCAGCACATGATTGCAAACCATTGCTATAGTTGAAGTTGGAATGATCTGTGGATACAGAGACGCATGGGTTTGCTTCGCCATTTTCTGCGACCTTCGCGAGGTGCCGGGCTTGCCGTGGCGCTGCTGTTCGCGAGCGCGCAGGCTGTTGCCGCCGTCGCTGTCGAGGGGTTGCGACTGTGGCGTAGCGAGGGCAAGACCCGTCTGGTTTTCGACCTCGATGCGCCGGTGCGGCACAAGCTGTCGACGATGAGCGGCCCGGACCGTCTGGTGATCGACCTCGAGCAGGGTCGGCTGGCGGCACCGCTGCACACGGTCGAGTTCGCGGGAACGCAGATCCGCAGCATCCGTAGCGGCCCCTACGGCCCGGGCCAGTTGCGCATCGTGCTCGACCTGCACGACGAAGTGAGTGCGAACAGCTTCACGCTGGCACCGAGCAGCGGACAGGGGCATCGACTCGTCATCGATCTCGTCGGCGGGGTTCCTGCGCAGTCCGCAGTGCGGCCCGCACTGGCGCAGCAAACGCAGGCAAGCGTCCCGCTGCAGACGGTGCCGGCAAATACCGTGGTCAGCGGGCAGGCAGCGCCGACAGCTGCGGTGTCGTCGTCGCAGCAGCCTGCCGCCGTCGTTTCCCCGCCGTCCCCCCCCGCTGCGCCCGTGCCGCAACTGGCACCGCCACGCAGCACCCCGTTGCCGCCGCAACCGGTACAGGGACGGCGCGTCCTGATTGCGGTCGACGCCGGACACGGTGGACAGGATCCCGGCGCGATCGGTCCCGGGCGCGTGCGTGAGAAGGACGTCGTGCTGGCGATTGCGCGTGAACTGCAGAAACGCATCGATGCGCATCCCGGCTACCGGGCCACGATGATCCGTACCGGGGATTATTTCATTCCCCTGCACCAGCGCCGCGACCTCGCGCGCGCACGCGGCGCCGATCTGTTCGTGTCGGTGCACGCCGATGCGTTCACGCACGAACGCGCACGTGGTGCCTCCGTTTATGCGCTGTCACAGCGGGGCGCGACCAGTGTGTCGGCGGCCTTCCTGGCCCAGCGCGAGAACGGCGCCGACCTGATCGGCGGCGTCGATCTGGGCGCGAAGGACCCGGTCGTTGCCGGCGTCCTGACTGACCTGTCGATGACGGCAACGCTCGATGCCAGTCTTGGTGCCGGGGGGCGCGTGCTGGACTCGATGGGCCGTATCGCGCACCTGCACAAGGTGCGCGTCGAGCAGGCGGGATTCCTGGTGCTGAAATCTCCCGACATGCCATCGATTCTGGTCGAGACAGGCTTCATCTCGAACCCGCTGGAAGCGGAACGTCTGGGCAATCCCGGCTACCAGCGCAACATGGCTGCGGCGATCTTCGCGGGACTGGGGGACTATTTCCTGAGGAGTCCGCCACCGGGTACGCAGGTCGCACTGAGCGTGCGCGCGGGAGCGCGTCCGTCGCAGTACACGATCACGCGTGGTGATACGCTGTCTGGTATCGCCGAGCGCTATCGTGTTAGTGTCGCCGACATCGTCAGGACCAACGGGTTGGGCGGTGGCAACGACATCCGGGCGGGGCAGACCATCGTGATCCCGCAGACCTGATCGAACGTCCTCGCGCCCTTCCAGAATACGCAGTGACACCGGAATGGGGCGCATCAGGCAGCTCAGCGACTCGCTTGCAAACCAGATCGCGGCCGGCGAGGTCGTCGAACGGCCCGCATCCGTGCTCAAGGAATTGCTCGAGAACAGCCTCGATGCGGATGCGACCCGCATCGACATCGATCTCGAGGACGGCGGCATGCGTCTGCTGCGTATCCGCGACGACGGCGAGGGCATCGCAGCCGAAGACCTGCCGCTGACCATCACCCGCCACGCGACCAGCAAGATCCGCACGCTCGAGGACCTCGAACGGGTGCTCAGCTTCGGTTTTCGCGGTGAGGCGCTGGCGAGCATCGCCTCGGTGTCGCGGCTCGGCATTCTCACCGCGAGCGCCGACGCGGCACACGCCAGCCGTCTTGAATACGCCGCCGACGGCACGCCGCGCATCACGCCGGGCGCGCACCCGCGCGGGACCACGATCGAGGTGCTCGAGCTGTTCTTCAACACGCCGGCACGCCGGAAGTTCCTGCGTTCGGCGCGTACCGAATACGGACACTGCGAGGAGGTCGTGCGTCGCATTGCACTCGCGCGTTTCGATGTCGCATTCACATTGCGACACGACCGGCGCACGGTGTTCACGCTGCGTGCCTGCACAACCCAGGCCGAGCGCGAGCAACGGCTGGCAGCGCTGTGCGGATCGCCTTTTCTCGAAAATGCGGTCGCGCTCGATGCTTCGGCTTCCGGCATGCGCCTGTCGGGCTGGGTGACAAGACCGACCTTCTCGCGTGCGCAGGCCGATCAGCAATACTTTTTCGTCAACGGCCGTGCGGTGCGCGACCGGGTGGTCACACATGCGGTGCGCCAGGCGTACCGCGACGTGCTGTACGGAGACCGGCATCCGGCGTATGTGCTCTATTTCGAACTCGATCCGACGCAGGTCGACGTCAACGTACATCCGGCCAAAAGCGAGGTGCGTTTTCGCGAATCGCGACAGGTGCATGACTTCCTGTTCCACGCGCTGCACCGTGCGCTGGCGGAGTTGCGGCCTGCGCCGACGCCGTCTGCAACGGCAGACCGGTTCGAGGCTCAGGCAGCCATTGTGGCCGCCGATGCACGCCCGATCGTGCAGCATCCGCTGTGGACCCGTCCCGAACCCGCGGCGATCGCGGAAACCCTGTCCGCTTACCACGCGCTGACGGCCGGGCTGCAGACGATGCCGTCGTTGCCGGTGGGCAAAGCGGATGGTCAGGACGACGTGCCACCCCTTGGTTACGCGCTGGCACAGTTGAAAGGCGTGTACATCCTGGCCGAAAACCGTGATGGCCTGGTGCTGGTGGACATGCATGCGGCGCACGAACGCATCACCTACGAGCGGATGAAGACGGCGCACGCAGCCGGGGGCGTGCGTGCACAACCCTTGCTTGTGCCACAGGCGGTT
>DAOLKH010000118.1:0-5975 GCA_035331685.1 Pseudomonadales bacterium | reverse complement strand
GTCGGCCGCTGGAAGCGGGCGAACTCCGCCATCAGCTGTTCGACGAAACGCGTGGCGATCGTCGTGCGCTTGCGCTGCAATTCACGGCGGAAATCGAGCAGCCGTTGCTCATCGTATGTGCCAGCGGCACCGCTGGCCAGATCGAACAGTGCGCCATCACAGGCGCCGAACATCCCGTCGAGCAGCGGTGTCACGGTCTGGCTTGCCAGCACGGCAAGAGCCTGCAACAACTCAGCCGACGAGGATTTTCTTTCCGTTGCCGAACCGTCTGTGCGCCCACTCATGGCCCGTGACTCCCTGCCCACCTTTTTCTGCCTTGGTTTTATATAGCAGAAGATGTTGCAGTGCGGTTGTGCGCAAGCTCACAGATCACCGATGCCGCGTGCCCGGCAGCAGGGTCAATGGTCCGCCGGAGGCTGGCTCAGTTCGATCAACACCCCGTCGCAGCTCTTTGGGTGGATGAAGATCACGCGACAGTCGTGAGCGCCGGGTGCCGGCTCCTCGCTGAGGAACTGGTATCCCTTCGCCTTGAGACGTGCGACATCCGCATCGATATCGTCGCTGCGGAAACACAGATGATGAATGCCACCGGGCTTCTTTTCGAGATACTTCGCGATCGGCCCCTCGCCCCGCAACGGGTGCACCAACTCGATGCTGGTCGGCGGCAGTGGAAAGAACGCGGTGGTGGTGCGTGCCGATTCGACCTCTTCGGTGCCTTCGAACGGCAGTCCGAAATCGTCCATGAAACGGCGGATCGCACGCTCCAGGTCGGGTACTGCGATCGCGATATGATCCAGTCCGGTAATCATGCCTTTGCCTCCAGTGCGGCCAGGAAGCGTGTCGTCGCAGCGATTCTGCGCTGCTGCCTTTCTTCGGGGGACTCCTCGACGATACGTTCGTCAGGAATCACCTTGAACACCGGCTGCCCCTTCTTGATGATGACGCCCTCGCCGTTCACCAGCGCCTTCTCGATCGTGCCACTGAACGGGGCATATACCTTGTTGAACATCTTCATCACCTCGACGATGTAGAGCGGATCGCCCTGCTCGAAGTGCTGCCCCTCGCGCACGAACTCCGGTGCACCGGGCGCTTCGCGCGGATAGAACATGCCGCCGCTGACAGCGAGGATTTCATCCGATTTGGCCACCGGGGGTGGTACCAGCACCTTCGCCATTTCCGTCTGGTGTTCGGGAACCAGCAATTCATCCGGAATATGGATCGACAGATCGGCGTTTACCTGCAGCGAAAAGAAATCCCCTGTCCGCGCCACGTACGGCAGCACCAGCAACAGCTCGAATGCTGCCTGGTAGCCCGCGTGTGCAGCGCGCACTGCCTCCCAGGTGGGCGCGTCGAGCCCGGCCACTGCCTGTGCGGATGCGAGTGCGGTACAGGTTGCGCTCCACTCGCGCGTCCCAAGCCGCTCGGCGAGTGCGTCGTAGAAAGCCAGTGCATCCTGCAGCAGTGCGTTGTCATGGTCCCAGATCATGTACGCGGGCGGGCACGACTCGCGCCACTCCATGTTCAGGAAATGGTATGTGTCGGCCAGCAGCTCGATCGGATTGCGCCGGAACTCCAACGCGTCGTTGGCGATCGCGAAACTCTCGCGGTAGCGGCTCAGCCAGCCAGCCAGCAGATGTGGTTCGGCGAACAGTTTCTGGATCGGGCGCAGCAGCAGCGTCTGCTTGCGATCGAAACAGCCCTCCAGTGCCTTGCGTGCCTCGGCATCGCTTACCGTCGCCAGCGCCTCACGGCGCAACTGCGCGAGTGTGTGCTCGAGATCGATGTGCACCGCGCAGTCCCGCAGTCGCCCCACCGCCGTCAGGTACGGCAGGATGAAGCGAGTGGTCGGGCGTGCATTGATCCCTGCACCGATGAACCAGCTCACCAGGCCGTAGTGGAACTCGAGGTTGGTCGCCAGATCCTTGCCCGAAATCTGCGTGATGCGCAGGATTTCGGCCAGACGCTGGTAGCTGTCGAGGCGATCGGTGCCGACCGTCAGCAGCAGTGCGATGTTCGAATCGTAGGCGCCGGCAAGCGTGTAGGACATGAACACGCCGGTGTCCGGGTTGTGCAGACTGATGCCCTGGTCGTCGCGGATCTCGCCCTCGATCGCGTCGGACCAGTTGCGGATCACGCCACCGGCGTGTGGCTGCAACGCCTGGTTCGTGGCGTTGAGACGTGCCTCGACCGAGGCATTGTGGCGGTGCACCCGGCCAGGCTTCGGCAGACGCTGCCTGTGCCGCGCCAGCAGCACCATCGCCTCGACCAGCGATTCCACGACGAATTCGTCTCCGGGGTGGTCGGGATTCACGAAGCGCAACCCGTAACAAAGCTCGGTCACGCGGTGTTCGACCTGGATCCGCGTGTTCATTTCCATGAAGAAGTGATGATCGCGCTCGACGATGCACTCGAAAGTCGATACCGAATCGAGCCCGACCGCAGCCCCGAAACGTGCTGCTTCGTCTTCCATGCGGCGCAGGATCACGAGGTCGTTTTCCAGCACCCTTGCCTCTTCCGTGCGCCCGCCCGCCCTGGCTGCTGCGATCGCCAGCGCCAGTTCCTCTTCGGTCACCGAGACTTCGAGCAACTTCTGTTCGTGCATCTGCAGCGAGCAGTCACGGCCACCGAGCGTGGTCGCCCAGACGCCGTTGCCGATGACCTGGATCTCCTGGTGGCGCGTGGTCTCGATATTCAGTTCGATCAGGATGTTCTTGTTGTCACCTACGCCAAGCGCCTTCACTTCGCCAAGAATCTCGCGCGCCCGTTCGGGTGCACGTGCCGCGGCCTTCGCGATGCGCTCTTCCAGCGTCCTGCCGTCGAAAGACTCGGGCGAGGACAGGATGCGCTGTCCCTTGCCACCACCGCCACCGATCGCCTTCAGCCGGATGCGGTTTTGCGGGTAGCGGTGATACATTTCCGCCACCCGCTTCTGCAATTCGGTGCACAGCTCCTCGATGCTGAACAGATCGACGCCACGGCGATACGAAGCATCCAGCACGGCGTCGGCCTGCGCCTCGAGTGCAACGTCCGCAGCAAATACGGTCGGGTCGACGTCGAGATTCTTGGCTTCGGCCAGCGCCCGCAACGCGCGCGTGTCGGGCGACTTCGCGAGCAGGGTCAGCGCGGTGACGTTGTCGATGCCCGGCGTCACGCTGACACCGACCGCGAGCGCGGTACGCTTTGCCTCGTCCTTGAAGCCCGCGCCGCGCACGGTACGGCTGCACGGCCCGATGAACGTGAGTCCGGCCTGCTCGATCGCCTTGACCAGCTCCTCGTCCTCGGACATGAAGCCGTAGCCGGCAAAGATCGAGTCGTAGCCGTTGTCCTTCGCGATCGCGATGATCTGGCGAATGCGCTGCGTGCGCTCTTCCTTCGACGCGCCCGTGTAGTCCGGCACGCGGTGGACGCGATCGGGATCGGTCAGGGTGCGCAACTCCGGCGCCAGCGCGTTGCTGTAGACGATGGAGTCCTTCTCTGAGAGCAGGATGCCGTAGCTGCGGATTCCCATTTCCTCGAAGACGTCCATGGCCTCGCGCCGGATCGGGCCGCGACAGATGATCAGCGGACGCATGTCCTCGCAGGCAAAGCTGCGCACCCAGGCCGAGGCGCTTTGTGCCAGCCTGCGGTCGCGATGTACCAGGGGGTTGTTCAGGTAGTGTTGGTTGCTTGTGCGCACTGGTTGTTTTCCGCGATGTATGCCGGTGATACGGGTTTCAGTGAAACTCGCGCTGCACGCCGGAGAATGGTTCCGGACGGTAGTGCTCGAGGTGGAACAGGAGGTTCTCTCCGATCACACGACGCAGATCGGACGGCATCACGATCTGTGAGATCGAACCGAGGCTCAGCGCCTCGTTCGGATTCATCAGCTCGCGCTCGTAGCGTTGTGCAAGAGCGGTCTCGCCTTCCTTCACCCACGCGTCCACGTGATTGCGGGCGACGGCGAGCGCTTCATCCTCCGGCATGCCTTCGCTGCGCAGACGTCTGAGCTCGGCGCTCATGCGCTCCTGCCGTTGCCCACGGATCGCGCGCAGCTCGTCCTTGTAGACGAACTCCACGCCGGCAGGCCCCATCACCGCCGCGCGCGTGGTCGGCAGCGCGATCACGAAGTCGGCACCGGTCGGGTAGTTGTTGTACGAGGCGTAGGCGCCGCCGAAGGCGTTGCGCAGAATCACGAGGAAGCGCGGCGTACGCAGGTCGACGATCGAATCCAGCATCGCACGCCCCGCCTGCACGATTCCGCCTGCTTCCTGGTCGCGCCCGGGCAGAAAGCCGGTGGTGTCTTCCATGAACACGATCGGAATGTTGTAGAGGTTGCAGAAACGGATGAAGCGCGCGTTCTTGTACGCGGCGTCGATGTCGATCTGGCCGGAAGCAACCGCGGAGTTGTTGGCCACGAATCCCACCACGTGTCCGCCCATGCGGCCGAACGCCGTGATCGTGTTGCGCGCGCGGTCAGCCTGCACCTCGAGGAAATCGCCGTGGTCACTGATCTGCTGGATGATGATGCTGGCATCGAACGGCGTGTTGAAGCCGGTCGGCGAGTTGAACGCCTTTTTCAGCAGGATATCGATATCCCAGGTCTTGCGCTCGATCGGATCGGAAGTCGGCTGGTAGCGCGCGAGTTCACCGTTGTTGTCGGGAATGTAATTCAGGATCTCGCGCACCTTGCGCAGTGCGGCAACCTCGTCCTCGACCACGAAGTCGGTCACGCCGGATTGCGAGTGCACCGAGGGTCCACCGAGCTCCTCGGGCGTCACGTCCTCGCCGAGCACCGACTTCACGACGCCCGGACCGGTAAGGCCGAAGAAGGTGCCGCGCGGCTGGATCACGAAGCTGCCCTGACGCGGGAGGTAGGAGCCGCCGCCGGCGTTGAAACCGAACATGCACATGATGCTCGGAACCACGCCACTCACCTTGCGCAGCGCGGTGAACGCCTCGGCATAGCCGTCCAGCCCACCGACGCCGGCCGGCACGAAGGCGCCTGCGCTGTCGTTCAGGCCAACCAGCGGGATACGGCGCTTGCCCGCGAGCTCGAACAGGCGTGCCAGCTTGCGTCCGTTGGTCGCATCCATCGAGCCCGCACGCACCGTGAAGTCGTGCCCGTACAACGCGACCTCACGGCCCTTCACCTTGATCACAGCCGTCACCAGTGAAGCGCCGTCGAGGTTCTCGCCCCAGTTCTGGAACAGCACCGTCGGCTCGCCATCGGCCAGTACCTTGATGCGCTCCCAGATCGTCATCCGGTCCTTCTGGTGCTGACGCTCGATGTTGACCACGCCGGCAGCACGCTGCGGACGTTGCTGCAGCGCATGCCCCGCGGCCAGAGTCTGTTCGTAGAGCCCCGGCTCGTAACTGATCTGCCCCGGGACCGTGAACTCCATGTCCACTTCCTTGCCGAACGGGTTTTTCAGCGAAAAACCCTCGCCCTTGTCATCACTCATCTGACTTCGCCTCTGTGGATGTGCGGGCGCTGCGCCGCCCAACGCAATGGATGACCGTTATCTGTTTTGCGGCATCCGGCCGCCAGTTTGCCATGCCTCGCCGCGTGCCGGCAGTGCAACTCTGGCGTGGAGTTGGCAGGAAGCCGCAAACCGGACAAAAACCGCGACATATTAATGACTTACGTTTATGATATCAACACGTTCCATAGATGTTTTCGCCAGATCCGCACGATGCGTGAACTCTCGATCCTGCCACTGCCGTACCGCATCGACTGCTGCGATCACTTTGCCCGCCTGCGCACGCTGCCCGGTGCGGTGCTGCTCGACAGCGCTCGCGCGCACGGTGCGCAGGGACGCTTCGATGTGCTGAGCGCGCTGCCGCTGTGCGAACTCGTGAGTCGCGGCAACCTCACCACGATCCGCGCGCGCGGCCGTATCACCCACAGCACCCTGGACCCGTTCCAGCTCGTCGCGCAGGCACTGGAGGATCATCTTCCGGCTGCTGCTTCCAGCCCTGATGCGTGGCCGTTCCAG
>DAOLKH010000117.1:0-6001 GCA_035331685.1 Pseudomonadales bacterium | reverse complement strand
CCTGCCGAACGACGTGCGGTGCTCGAGCATTACATGGAGCTGCTGGCACGCATGCATGCGCTCGATACGGCGCCGTTCATCGCTGCCGGGCTGCGCCCTCCCGCCGATCCGCAACGCATCGCACTCGGTGATTTCGCGCACTGGGAGCGAGGCTACCGCAAGGCGAAACGACGCCCCGAACCACTGATCGAATTCGTGATCGGCTGGGTGCATCGCAACGTGCCGCGCGCGCGCACGCAAGTGAGCTTCCTGGCCGGTGACTCCGGCCAGTTCCTGTTCGACAAGGGACGCGTGACCACGATGCTCGACTTCGAAGTCGCGTATCTGGGTGATCCGGCCGCCGATCTCGGCGGCTTGCGGTCGCGTACGCTCAGCGAACCGCTCGGCGATATCGCTGCGGCACTGGAGCATTACGCGCGCGTGCGCGGCGAACCGATCGATACCGCAGCGGTCGACTACCACACGGTGCGCTTCGGCATCTGTACGCCGATGTCGGTTGCGGCGACCGTTGCAGCCCCTCCACCCGGAACCGACTACGTGCGCTACCTGGCGTGGTATCTGGTGTATGCGCGGATGCCGCTCGAGGTGATCGCGCACCGGCAAGGCATCGCGCTCGACGCGATCGCTGAGCTGCGGTCTGCACGCTCGCGCTACGCGGCAGGTCATGATGCGCTGCTCGCACGCATCGACGTTCCGGCCGGTCTCGATCCCGCTGCAAACTACGAGGCCGACACCCCGTGGCGGATCGCCGAATACCTGCGGCGTGCCGATCGTTTCGGTCCCGCCTGCGAGGCAGCCGACCTCGACGAAGCCGCGGTGCTGCTCGGTTTTCGTCCTGCCGACTGCTGCGCCGCCGACGAGGCTCTGGAGAAGCTGGTGGCAGACGCCGGTGCGGAACGTGATGCAGAGCTGGTGCGCTTCTTTCATCGTCGCCTGCAGCGCCAGGAATCGATCCTGCGACCGGTGATGCGTGAGTTCGAGGATGCACGAGTCCAGCTTCTCGATTGAGGTGCGCGCAACGCCGCCGCCGTCCAGCAACACGATCAACCTGCGCCGTCTGAACGGGCTGCGCCTGATCGTGCTTGCAGCCGAGGTGCTGGTGGCGGCACTCGCGCTGTATCGCTGGCAACTGCCGCTGCCGGTGGTGCCGATGCTGGCGTTGTTCGCAGGCGTTGCGCTGCTCGCCATGGCGACGGTCGTGCGCCTGCGCTGGTCGGCGTCCGTTGCGGACGTCGAACTGTTCCTGCACCTCACGTTCGAGGTGGGCGCGCTGACCGTGCTGCTGTATCTCAGCGGTGGTGTCGCGAACCCGTTCGCGCCGTTCTACCTGCTGCCGCTGACGCTCACTGCGGTATCGCTGCCGGGCGGCTACGCGTGGGCCATGGTCGCATTGACGATGAGCTGCTATGCGCTGCTCAGCCGTTTCCACCTGCCGTTGCCGGCAGTGCACGCAGGGCATGACGGGGGCACGGTCGGCCTGCACGAACTCGGCATGTGGTCGGGCTTCACGTTCAGTGCGCTGCTGATCGCGGGTTTCGGCGTGCAGATGGGGCGATCGGTGCGCGATCGCGACCGCATGATCGCGGCGCTGCACGAGCAGCAGATGCAGCAGGACCATGTGCTCGCGCTGGGGACGCTGGCTGCGGGCGCGGCGCACGAGCTGGGCTCGCCGCTGTCGACGCTGGCGGTGGTGTTGAATGACGTGGTGCCGGGCGAGGCGATCGACCTCGAGCGGCTGGAGTTGCTGCGTGCACAGGTCCGGCGTTGCAAGCAGATTCTCGGTTCGCTGGCAGCGTCTGCCGGTGGCTGGCGCGCGGAATCCGGCAGCGCAACCGATCTGGAGCACTGGTTGAGCGCTCTGCTCGAAAGCTGGCGTGCAGGACGCGCGGGCGTGCACGCCGAGCTCGACCTGGACGGGCCGCGACCCGCGCCGAAGCTGGTGATCGAGCAGACGCTCGAGCACGCGCTGCTGAACGTCCTGAACAACGCTGCCGATGCCTCGCCGCAATCCGTCGCGGTCAGGGCGCGTTGGAGCGATGAGGAATTGTTGCTGGAGGTTTGCGACCGTGGCAGCGGCATCGCGCCCGGTATCGGGGAGCTGCTGGGTACCGCCGGCGTCAGCACCAAGCAGGAAGGCATGGGGCTCGGGCTGTTCCTGAGCTTCCACACGCTGCGCCGCTTCGGCGGCGAGGTCAGGCTGTTCGAGCGCGAGGGTGGTGGCACGCGTTGCCACGTGCGCCTGCCGCTCGCCACACTGCGGATTGGTGATGGACACTGAAAACCCGACACTGGAACAGCCGAGTCTGCTGCTGGTCGACGACGATGAGGTCTTCGCGTCGGTACTCGCCCAGGCCTTCCGCCGCCGTGGCTACACGGTGCGCGTCGCGCACGACGCAGATGCCGGCATGGTGCTGGCACAGGCAGAGTCTCCGGAGTATGCGGTGGTCGACCTGCGCATGCCGGGCGCGTCGGGGCTGGAGCTGGTGCGTGTGCTGAAGGAGCTCGACGAGAATACCCGTATCGTGATGCTGACCGGCTACGCCTCGATCGCCACGGCAGTCGAGGCAATCAAGCTCGGTGCGGTGCACTACCTCGCGAAGCCTGCCGACGCCGACGAGATCCAGGCGGCGTTCCATCGTGACGAGGGCGATACATCGGTCGATGTGCCCGAGAGGCCCCTGTCGGTGAATCGCCTGGAGTGGGAGCACATCCAGAAGGTGCTGCAGGAGTGCGACGGCAACGTGTCGGAGACCGCGCGTCGCCTGAACATGCATCGGCGCACCCTGCAGCGCAAGCTGCAGAAGCGCCCGGTACGCGACTGAACGCCCCCCCCCGATGCGAATGCATCGCCGCACGCTGTGCGAGGTTTCTGCGACAGCCTTGGCGGCGCGACATTGTGTCGCATTCCCATGGCGCCCTTTTATGACCAGACTCGCGGCCCTTCGTATATGGCTGGTGAGTCCTCATGCCGTTGCATCGCATCGTTTTGTTCGTTGCTGTCGCCCATGTGGCAGGCGCTGTTGCCGACGACGGCGTGCCTGCGCAGGAATTCGAGGAAGTGCTGGTGCGCGGCGCGCGCATCGAACTGCTGCAGGCGGTGGGAGCCTACAGCGTCGATGGTGCAGCACTGGCGCGCATGCGTGCGTCCTCGAGCGACAGCGCGAAGATGCTGCTGAACGTGCCGGGAGTGCATGTCTGGGGCGCGGGTGGCGTATCCAGCCTGCCGGCGGTGCACGGTCTGGCCGACGATCGCCTGCGGATCAAGGTGGACGGGATGGACCTGATTGCCTCCTGTCCGAATCACATGAATC
The DNA here is from genome assembly GCA_035331685.1 of Pseudomonadales bacterium. GTDB lineage: Bacteria > Pseudomonadota > Gammaproteobacteria > Pseudomonadales > UBA5518 > UBA5518. The sequence continues at coordinate 2,690 of DAOLKH010000117.1, read as the reverse complement.
CGGCCATGTCGTACCTGGACCCGTCGCAATTGGCGGCGCTGCACGTCTACGCGGGAATCGCACCGGTCAGCATGGGTGGTGACAGCATCGGTGCGACCATCGTCGCGGAAACCGCCGCACCGCTGTTTGCCGCGGCCGGACAGCGCCCGTTGCTGGAGGGCGAGGCGGGTGTGCTCTATCGCAGCAACGGCCATGGCAAGACTGCCAACCTGGCGGCGACGTGGGCAAGCACGAACGTGTCGCTGAACTATACCGGTGCTGCCTCGCAATCGGACAACTACATTGCCGGCAAGGCGTTCAAGACCACGCGCGAGACCGGTCGTGCCGGTCACACGCTCGACCTCGACGAGGTGGGCTCATCGGCGTGGAAGACCCGCAACCACACGCTCGGACTCGCGGTGCGCAACGAGCACCACCTGTTGCACCTCAGCCTCGGCTATCAGGACATGCCGTACCAGCTCTACCCGAACCAGCGCATGGACCTGCTGGACAACGAGCAGAAGCGGATCAACCTGCGTTACCAGGGCTCGTTCGACGCGGTCGCGATCGAAGCGCGTGTCTATCGCGAGAGCGTCGATCACTTCATGGATTTCGGCGACGACAAGCGCTTCTGGTACGGCAGCAACTCGGGCAGTGGAGCGCCGTGCGCGCCGATCCGCTTCAGCGGTGATCCTGCCGGCACCTGCGCCGCTGGCATGCCGATGTATACGCAGAGCACGACCGTGGGCGCGCTGCTGCGTGCCGACCTGCACCTCTCTGCGGAAAATCTGTTGCGCGTCGGAGCCGAATACCAGTCCTACCGGCTCGACGACTGGTGGCCCGCATCGGGCGGCGGCATGGGGCCGGGAACGTTCTGGAACATCCGTGACGGCGAGCGTGATCGCAAGGCGCTGTTCGGCGAGTGGGAGGCGCACCCTGCCGACGACTGGATCACGTCGCTGGGCCTGCGCTACGAGCGCGTCACGACCGACGCCGGGAGTGTGCAGGGTTACAGCAGTGCGCCGAACGCGATGGGTGCGCAGTACGCCGACAGCCGGCGCTTCAACGCGCTGGATCGTTCGCGCGCTGACGACAACTGGGATCTCGCCGCGCTGGCGCGTCATATGGTGTCGCAGCGCCTCGACATCGAGTTCGGTTATGCGCACAAGGTACGCTCGCCGAACCTCTACGAACGCTACACCTGGTCGACCTGGGCAATGGCCGCGACGATGAACAACTTCGTCGGCGACGGCAACGGCTACGTGGGCAGTCCGGCACTGGATCCGGAGCAGGCGCATACCGTGTCTGCGGCTCTGGACTGGCATTCGGCCGATCGCAGCCGCCAGTTGCGAATCACGCCGTTCTACACACGTGTAGAAGACTATATCGATGCGATCGCACGCCCCGGCTTCGCGGTCGGTGCGTTCAATGTGCTCGGCTTTGCGAACCAGTCGGCGCGCCTGTACGGCGTCGATGTCTACGCACGGCTGCCGATCGCGCATACCGGTGTCGGTGAGGTGGGCGTCGAAGCGTTGCTGAACTACACGGATGGCAGGAACCGCGACAGTGGCGACGGTCTCTACAACATCATGCCGCTGAACGCGAAGATCGCGCTGACGCACCGGCTGGGAGGCTGGGACAACGCGCTCGAGCTGGTGCTGGTCGACGCCAAGGACGATGTTTCCGCTGTGCGCAACGAGATCAGCACCGGCAGCTACCAGTTGCTGAACCTGAACCTCAGTTACAACTGGCCGCGGGTGCGCGTCGATTTCGCGATCGAAAACATGCTCGACGAGTCCTATTCGCTGCCGCTCGGCGGTGCGTATATCGGCCAGGGTACGACGATGAGCATGAACGGTGTGCCGTGGGGAATCGCCGTGCCGGGGATGGGGCGTTCGTTCAACGCCGGTGTCACGCTGCGGTTCTGATCCGCCTGACCGCAAACAGCCTGACCGCAAACAAATCGCCGCGGTCCCGGACGTTGTGCTAGCCTCGCGGCTTCGACACCGCGAGCGGAGGCACCGAACATGACGACTGCTGTGAACGACCGTCCGGATGGCGGGGAGCTGCTGGCGCGCACGCTCGCTGCGGCAGGTGTGGAGCGCATCTTCGCATTGCATGGCGGGCATCTCGAATCGTTCTGGCAGGGATGCCTGCGCCACAAGCTGCAACTCACCGATTTCCGCCACGAGGCGTCGGCAGGACACGCGGCTGACGCCTACGCCCGTACCACCGGGCGTCTCGGCGTGTGCGTCATCACCTCGGGACCGGGGTTCACGAATGCGATCACCGCGATCGTCAACGCCTACCTCGACGCTGTCCCGGTGCTGTTCATCGTCGGATCGCCGCCGCTGCGCGACGTGGAGACCAACCCGCTGCAGGGTGGTGTGGACCAGGTCGCGATGGCGCTGCCGAGCGTGAAGTGGGCGCATCGCGTCACCCACACCGAACGCATACCCGAGCTCGCTGCACAGGCCGTGCGCACCTGTCTGAACGGACGGCCGGGTCCGGTGCTGCTCGAAGTGCCGATCGACGTGCTGCACATCCCGGTTGCCGCGGATCTGGTGCAGCCGCCGCGTGGCCTCACCGTGCGTACCGCACCGGCGCCGGCACCGCAGGATGTGGCTGCGATCATCGCGATGCTGCGTACGGCCGAACGTCCGGCGCTGCTGGTCGGCACGCCGGAGCAACCGGTCGCGGCCAATGCTCGG
>DAOLKH010000116.1:0-6011 GCA_035331685.1 Pseudomonadales bacterium | reverse complement strand
ACTGCACGTATTCCTCGATCTGGCCAAGCACATAAGGCATCAGCATGCGCCAGGCTGCCTCGACGTCTTCGGCTACCCAAAGAAACACCGGTCCGAGCGCCTGCGCAGGTCCTGGATCCGGCCTGCCGAGCGCCAGACATTCCTTGCGGTAAGGCTCCCACAAGGCTGCATCGTGCGGGGTTGCAAAACCATCGGCCATACGTGCTGCGCGCCTGGCCGCCGCGGCGCTGCCACCCCCGAGGAAAATCCGTGGCAGCGGATCCGGCACCGGCCGGATGCAGAGGCTCCTGCCCTCGTATTCGAAGGTTTCGCCAGTCCAGGCGCTGCGCAGGAACGTGATCGTATCGCCAACGGTCCGCCAACGATCATCCAGGCGAGTTCCGTACATATCGCACTCGCGCTGGCGATAACCACCACCGATCGCGATGTCGAAACGCCCGCGCGACACCAGTGACAGAACCGCCGTGTCTTCCGCCAGTCGCACCGGGTTGTAGAACGGCGCCAGCAACACGTTCGGCCGCATGCGGATGCGCCGCGTGCGCCCTGCCACCGCGGCGCAACTCACCAGCGGAGACGGGTTGTAACCACTCACGGAGGCGTGATGCTCACCGAAATTCGCATAGGCGAAGCCCAGCTCATCCCCCCACGTGCAGACATCGAGCATCGCAGGGTGCAAGTCACGATGCGGCGTACCGCCCGCTGGCGAACGTAGTTCGAACGCAAGATGCAGTTCCATTCAACTCTTTGCTCCGTCGGACGGGATCACCATCGGCAAGGCACGAGAGGTCGCTGAACACGATGACGAGCACTGCACTCTACAAGGCTGGCATATGACTGAACACATACATTTTTTTCATGCTGACGATAATGACCGGATCAATATCGGACGTGGCGATCTGCATATGCCCACCACCACTGGAACTGCAGATGGAACCACGGGACGTCCACCTTTTTTGGCACGCTGCACACGACAACGACCCGGCGAACCGCTGGCTGCGCGAGAACCTGGCGGCGACATTCCAGGAGCAGCAATGCAAGACTCCATCGAATTCATCGATTTATTCTCGATTCAAATATCTCATTTGATCAATTGTACGACACCCCGCTAACTTCCCGTCGTGCTCGAACGCTACCGGGTTCGAGTTCGTGGCGACCCGCGGTACGCGCAGTCGCCCCCGCAAGGCATTACAACAACGATCGGAATACGAAGAGGAGTCGAACCATGCAAGCAATCATGTTCCGTCCAAATGGGTCCCCACTGCTGCGAGCAGCGATCGTCGCGAGCATGTTCGGCTCGTACACCGGCGTCACAATCGCACAACAGGCTGGCACCCCGGCATCCGGCGGATTGGTGCTGGAGGAAATCGTGGTGACGGCGCAGCGGCGGGCAGAGAACATCCAGGACGTATCGATCGCAATCAGCGCCTTCGACGCCAACATGCTGCGCCAGCAGAACATCTCCAGCGCCTTCGACATCGTCGGCAAGGTTCCCGGCGTGATGGTCAGCACCGGCGCCGGTCCGCGCAACGCCGAGGTCGTGGTGATCCGCGGCCAGGGCCAGACTTACCTCGCGTCGGTCGGCGTGGTGAACTACTTCGCCGAGGTGCCTCTGATCCAGGGCACGATCCAGCCCACCCAGGGCGGCCCCGGCACCTTCTTCGATCTCGAATCGCTGCAGGTCCTGCGCGGTCCACAGGGCACGCTGTTCGGGCGTAACACCACCGGTGGCGCAGTGCTGCTCGGACCGAAGAAGCCTGGCCAGCATTTCGAGGGTTATGTGCAGGTTCAGGCGGGCAACTACGACGATCGGGAATACGAGGGCGCGCTGAACCTGCCGCTGTACACCGACAAGTTGATGGTTCGCGCAGCGTACAAGGACGTGAGTCGCGACGGTTTCACAAAAGATGTCGGACCGAAGGCCTTTGGTTTCAACACGGTGTGCGATGTAGGGAGTGGCAACTCCTGCGGCTTCGGCAACCCGAGCGGTGCCGGATTCGCAGGCAAGGATTATGACAACAAGGACTGGTGGCACGGGCGCGTCAGCGTGCTGTGGCGCCCCACCGATGCGATCGAGAACAACCTGATCGCGTTGCGCTCGAAGTCCAACGACAACGGCACCGGCATCATCTTCGACGGCGCTGGCCCGGGGCCGAACGTCGCGAACCTGGTCGGCAACATGGCGTACGACTTCACCAACCTGTTCTCGCCGGCGACGATGTTCGACCCGACGATCACGCAGTCGGTACTGGCGCGCCAGAAGCAGCTCGGCGAGCGCAAGGTCGCGATGAACACCGACCAGTTCTATCGCGTCGAGCACGAGGCCTACATCGACACACTGGCGGTGGAGTTCAGCGACACGCTGACCTTCCGCAACATCCTGAGCTATCAGGAGATGAAAATTGACTACAACTGGGACCTCGACGGTTCGATCCTGCCGATGCTGTCGCAGCAGTCGCCGTACGTGCCGGCCAACGTGAACGACAACCCCTTCGGGGCGCCCGGAACGCGGGGCAACCTCTCCGACTCCAGCCAGCTCACCGAGGAAGCACAACTGATCGGCAAGGCCTTCGGCGATCGCCTCGACTACATCGTCGGCATCTACTACTCGAAGTTCAAACCCGAGGGATACCAGGCCACCGGTAGCTTCAACGCCGGCGTCGAGGAGCCTGGCATGCCGTACACGATCGACATTACCAGCAAGGCGATCTACGCCCAGGGCACGCTGCAGCTCGGCTTGCTGTCGGAGTCGCTCGAGCCGTGGAAGCTGATCGTCGGCGTGCGCTACACCAAGGACGAGACAGAAGGTTCCCGCTTCAGCAACAGCTACCGTGGTGATCGCGTCTACACCGACCCGAACACCTACACGGTGGCGGTGCGCAGCGCGAAGCTCGAGTCCGACGAACCAACATGGACCCTGGGACTCGACTACGAGTTGAATGAACGCACGCTGCTCTACGGCAAGGTCACGCACGGTTACAAGGCCGGGGGCTTCAACAATGCCGGTGTCGGCGGCATGATGACCTACGAGCCGGAACTGGTCACCAACTACGAACTCGGCATCAAGACCGACTTCGATCTCGGCGGCATGCCGGCACGCGTGAACGCCAACGTGTTCCACCTCGACTACGAGGATCTGCAGCGCGCCGCCGGCAACAACGTTCCGATCGGCAACTTCGTAAACGGCGTCTGTACCGGACCCAACGGCGAGAACTTCGCAGACGTGCCAACCTGCCTCGACCAGGGCGCAATCACGTTCAACGCGAAGCAGGCGTGGATCCGCGGTATCGAGATCGAGGCGACGGTCCGTCCAACCGAGAACTTCGACCTCTCGGTCAGCTACTCCTACCTCGACGGTGAGTACGACGACTTCGAGCTCATGGTGCAACCCGACCCGCTGCGCGGCGGTTTTGTGATCAACACGTGCAAGGGAGCGCAGACGGTGCCGTGGATCGGCCAGCCGGGCTTCGTCGCCGACCTCTCGTGTATCCCGATGCAGAACATCCCCGAGCATACTGCGGCGCTCACCGCGCGCTACACACTCGCGCTCGGCGACGGCACCGGCGACGTGGTGCTACTCGCAAACTGGAGCTATCGCGGCAAGGTCTACACCTCCGCGACCACGCATCCCAAGGACGACCCGGGCGCATGGCTCGATAGCTACGATGTGCTGAACTTTTCGGCCGAGTGGAACGGCGTGCTGGGATCGAACTTCGATCTGCGTGCCTTCGTGAACAACGCGACCGACAAGACCTACGCGGTGTACTCGTACATCGGACTGCAGCAGTCGAGCGGTTTCGTGAACTCGACTTACGGCGAACCGCGCATGTACGGCGTTTCGCTGCGTTACCGCTTCGGCGCACAGGGAGACTGATCGCCCGGCCGCAGCCTGCCAGACTGCCCGCCGCTACGCGGGGCGGGCAGTCCGGGACAATCCCGCCAAGGGAGGATACCCAGATGAAAGCCACCCATCTTCGCGACACTCCGCTGCCGAGTCTGCTGGATCCGTTCGGCGAGGCGTGGTCGCACGTAAGCACCGAAGCGCTGGCGCTGAGTGGCACGCCGTCGGCGCTGCAACCCACTGCGGCCGTGCGCGTTGCATTTCCTGAAGGCACAATCGGCGCCATCCGCAGCACCGAGCTCGCCGTGGCGCACAACGGCAGCGAGATCGCGTTCCACCTGCGCTGGGCGGATGCCTCGATGAACACCATCGCCGAGGAGAACGACACCCTGTTCCCCGACGGTGCCGCTCTGCTCTTCCCGGTCGTCCCCGGCGCGCCGCTGATGTCGATGGGCGCCCCCGGCAAGCCGGTCACCGCCTGGTACTGGCGCGCCGACGAGCCCGATCGTGGCCGCCATGTCAGCGCCGAAGGACTCGGCAGCACCGATACCCTCGATCGGAAGCTGGTCAAGGTCGCCGGCGTCCACCGCGACGGCCACTGGCATGTGGTGATCGCGCGCGCGCTCGCCGTGGCGAACGGACCGGCCACGGTGCGGCTCGCCCCCGGACAGACCACCCCTTTCAGCCTCGCGATCTGGGAAGGCGGACACCGCGAACGCGCCGGCATCAAGGCCTTCGCCATGGGCCCGCACGACGGCTGGCACGAACTCACCCTCGACCCGTAGGCCTGAGCCGCCCCGGAGGCGACATGAACACGAGCAAACGCCAGCTGGCGATGGTGATGGACCTCAATAAGTGCATCGGTTGCCAGACCTGCACGGTCGCCTGCAAAACGCTGTGGACCGGTGACGACGGCATGGAACACATGTGGTTCAACACCGTTAACACCCTGCCCGGCAAGGGCACGCCGCACGGCTGGGAGGACATGGGCGGCGGCTTCGACGCCGATGGCAACGCGGTGGTCGGCCACATCCCCAGCCGCAAGGAGTTCGGCGAGGCGTGGAAGTTCGACCACGAGGGCAGCTACTACGGTGGCAAGGGTGATGCCTCGTACCTCGCGATCGCGGGCGAGACCCCGACCTGGGGTCCGAACTGGGACGAGGACCAGGGCGAGGGCGAGTTCCCGAACACTCATTTTTTCTACATGCCGCGCATCTGCAACCATTGCACGCACCCGGCGTGCAAGGAAGCGTGTCCGCGCAACGCAATCGACAAGCGCGAGGAAGACGGCATCGTCACCGTCAATGAAGACCGCTGCCGCGGCTACCGCTTCTGCCAGGCGGCGTGCCCGTACAAGAAGATCTACTTCAACCACCAGAAGAAGGTCGCGCAGAAGTGCCTGTTCTGCTTCCCGCGCATCGACAACGGCGTGGCGCCGGCCTGCGCGCGCCAGTGCCCGGGACGGGTGCGTTTCGTGGGCTACCGGGACGACCCCGAGGCCCCGATCTGGAAGCTGGTCGAGAAGTGGAAGGTCGCACTGCCACTGCACCCGGAGTACGGTACCGAGCCGAACGTGTTCTACGTGCCGCCGATCGGCCCGCTGAGTTTCGACCGGGACGGCGACATCGATGAATCCACGCCGCGCATTCCCGACGCGTACCTGATCGGACTGTTCGGGCCGCGTGTGCTCGATGCACTGGCGACGCTGAAGGCCGAGCGCGAGAGGAAACGAACCACCGGCGAATCCGAGCTGATGGACCTGCTGATCGCCTATGAATGGAAGGATATGTTCGGCGGTTTCGATACCGACCCGAGCACGGTGTCGGTGGTGAAGTGGACCAACGCATCCTGACCGGAGAATCCGCACATGCAATCGATCTATGCGACTCGCCGTCGCTTCCTGCGCGGTACCGCCATCGGTGCGCTAGGGCTGCTGGCACTGGATCTGAAGACTCTGCGCCCGGCATTCGCCGACGCGCGGCTCCCGCCCGAGGCGCGCAAGTACACCGGCTACCGCGACATCTACCGCCGCAAGTGGAGCTGGGACCGCATCGGTGTAGGCACCCACTCGTGCACCAACTGCGCCAGCGGTGGCTGTTCATGGAACCTGTACGTGCGCGACGGCATCGTCTGGCGCGAGGAACAGGGCGCACCCTACACGCAGACCAATGCG
>DAOLKH010000115.1:0-6030 GCA_035331685.1 Pseudomonadales bacterium | reverse complement strand
CCCCGCACCCGCAGGTTGGTGGCGATGTCGCGCAACTCGCCGGGAATCGTCGAGGCACCGGCGATCACGTTGAACAGGATGTACCACTGGGTACCGAGGATCATCAGCGGACTCAGCCAGATGTCCGGGTCGAGCCGCAGCGCGACGATGGCGGAGACCGCCAGCGGAAACAGCAGGTTGGCCGGAAAGGCCGCCATGAACTGCGCGATCGGCTGGGCGATGCGCGCGATCCCCGGGCGCAGGCCGAGCCAGACACCAACCGGCACCCAGACGATGCTGGCAAGCGCGATCAGCACGAACACGCGCAGCATCGTCGCGAAGCCGAGTGCGAAGGCTCGCGCCACCTCCGCCAGGGTCACACCCGCCATCACGAAGGCAGCCGTCTTCCACAGCGCAAGCAGGCAGACCGCGGCGATCAGCCCCGACCACAGACGCTCACTGCGCGTCGACACCGTCTTTCGCCCTGGACGGAGGACCAACGCTGCACTCGCAGGCCGTTGCGGCGTCTTGCGGTAGCTCCGTCGCCAGACCGTGGCGAACCCGCGCATGGCCAGCTTCACCAGCCTCGAGCGCTGCAACACCGTCAACACCCACGAACGCGGGGGCAATGTCGCAGACTCCTGTTCGTAGCGGAAGCGGTCGGCCCAGGCCACCAGCGGCCTGAAGAAAAGCTGGTCGTAGACCAGGATCGTGGCGAGCATCGCCAGGATGGCCCACGCGATCGCCGCCAGATCGCGCTCGGCAATGGCCAGCGTGATGTAGGACCCGATACCGGGCAGTGTCACCACGGTGTCACCGACGCTGATCGCCTCCGAGGCAACGACGAAGAACCAGCCACCCGACATCGACATCATCATGTTCCAGACCAGTGACGGCGTGGCGAACGGCACCTCGAGCTTCCAGAAGCGCATCCAGGGGCCGAGACCGAAGGCACGCGACGCCTCGACCAGCTCCTCGGGCACGGTGCGCAGCGACTGGTAGAAGCTGAACGCCATGTTCCATGCCTGGCTGGTGAAGATCGCAAAGATCGCGGCCAGCTCGGCACCCAGCATCAGCCCCGGCGCAAGCGACATGAAGAACACGACCGTGACCGAAATGAAGCCGAGGATCGGCACCGACTGCAGGATATCGAGCAGTGGGATCAGCACCTGTTCGGCACGCCGGCTCTTCGCGGCCCAGGTCGCATAGGTGAACGTGAACAGCAGCGACAGCAGCATCGCCGCCATCATTCGCAGCGAGGTGCGCAGCGCATACTCGGGCAGCACCGAGGGCTGCAGGCTGATCGTCGTGCTGCCCGCTTCGGGCAGGGGCTGCATGAAGCTGCGACTTGCCTCGGCGAGCACGACCAGCAAACCCAGCACCAGCAGGACGGCGGCGAGATCCCGCAGATTCGGCCGCAGGTGGCGCACCACCGCGCGGGCTGCTCGCAACACTCCCTTCACACCCACCTCCGCTGCCAGCCGCGGCCCCATCGATTCGAACGTGTGCCTATCTGTCCACTGCGTGCTTCCCGGCATGACGCCGGTTCCAGCCAAATCCGATCAGAAGTCCGAGGATCATCAGTATCTGCGCCAACACGGTCTGCGCAGTGGGGTAAAAACCCACGGCAGCCACGCGTGGCAGGAACGCAAGCGGCTCCATATCGACGATCCCCGCCTCCTGCAGGGCCCCGACTCCCTTGCCGATCAGAACGACTGCCAGGATGGCCATCAGCCACGAACTGTAGGCAAAGAACTTTCCAATCGGCAGCCGCTGGCTGAACCGCAGCAGGACCCAGGTGATCAATGCGAGCGCAAGGCAGGCACCGAGCGCTCCCAGCAGCATCGCGATGGCGTTGCCCTGCGTCCAGAGCGCCGCAAGGAACAGGATCGTCTCGAAGACTTCGCGATAGACGACGATGAACGCGAGCAGAAACAGCAGCCATGCGGAACGACCCGAAAGCACCTTCGACATCTTGCCGTGGATGTAGCGTTGCCACTGGTCGGCCTGGGCCTTGCCGTGCATCCAGACGCCAACCGAAAGCAGCACCAGCGCAGCGAAGACCGACCCGAAACCTTCGGTCAGTTCGCGCCCTGCCCCGCTGATCCCGATCGCCCATGTCGCCACGACCCACGTCAGCACGCCCGCCAACAGCGCGCCCGCCCATCCGGCGTGCACATACGGCATCAGCTCGCGACGTTCGGCCTTGCGCAGGAACGCGATCATCGCAACGACGATCAGAAGTGCTTCCAGCCCCTCGCGCAACAGGATCGTCGCTGCACCGACGAAGGCCGCAAGGGCGTTGTCCGTACCCGCTGCGAGCGTCGCCTCGACATCGTCGAAGAGCTGGCTCAGCACTTCGGCACGCTGCACGACACGCACATCGCCCTCGCCACGCCGGATCGCGGCACGGTATTCGCCCATTGCGGCTTCGACCTGGCCCAGAAGCTGCGGCCGCTGCGCAGCGAGCATCGGTTCGAGCGGTTCGAAACCGTCCAGGTAGGCAGCGAGCGCGAGCTTGCCGGCTTGCTGGCGATTGCCGGATCGATATGCGTCGAGGCTGCCGGCGAGGCGCTCGCGTGCCAGGGCGAGCAGGCCGGCCCCTTGCGCGAGCACAGCCTCGGGATGGTGGCGCAGATAGGCCGTCACGGCGTCGGCCCGTTGTGGCCCGAGCGTCTCGCCGAGCGCTGCCGCAGTCACGCCCGCAAGCGCCTCGAGGCCTGGAATCCGTTGCCGCAGCACAGCATCACCGTTCCAGATCCGTTTGCCTTCAGCCGCCAGCGCCTGCGGGAACGCGAGCCGGGCGACGAAGAACGCCAGTGCCCAGCGCTCATCCGTCGACAGCTTCGCGTAGCTTTGCATCGGGGTGTCGTCCAGACCCTGCGTGATGACCTGGTAGAGCGCAAAGATGCTGCGCTGGCGCGCGCGCTGTGGGTCGGTGAATGCAGTCGGCACTATCGGCAGGCTCGCCGCTGCCACCCCGTCACCGTTGCCGCTTTCACCATGACACCCCGCGCAGTGTCCGGCATACAGACTGGCTCCACGCACGGGATCGGGCACAACACCCGGCGCCAGCGGCACGGGATACGCATCCAGCAGCGCGGCAGCAAGTTCGCGCGCGATCCCTGCAACCTGCCGCACATCGGCTCTGGCAGCGATCGCCTGCCCGAGCCGTGCGGCTCCATCGCGCAACGCCTGCTGTCGCGAACTGGCCGGAAGTCCCGCGATCAGCGACGCCGCCGTTGCGGCAAACTCACGCTGCTCGGCGTACTCGGTCGGGTTGGAGACAATGCCGTTGGCAACTGCTCCGTCGTAGTCGACGGCAATGTAGTCGAGCAGCCGCCACGCCGTCTGGACGTCACTGCGATCGAGCTCCGCTGCAACGGCGAGACTCGCCAGCAGCAGGCCCGCCAGCACGACCGGAACGATCCGGATGGTGTTCGAAATCAGGGTCACGGGCACCTCGGCAGACAGTACCGGCCATCGTTTTTCATTGTCGCATGAACGCAACCTCGGCCAGCGCGCACATGCACTACTGCCGTGAAGCACCTTCGTCGCCACAACCGGGCCGGCACATCGAAGAACGGCGTGAACACCAGCCCACGGCATCGCCGCCTCCTGCACGTTTTTGCGCACCTGAGCTCATGCACACGACAAATTCGACCTAGACTCCTGGGGACTTGCCGTTTTCACGCCGGACACCCGGGAGAGGTTCCATGCGATCAACCGTATTGCTTTCGCTGCTGGCTGGCCTGTCTGCTGCAACGGCACCTGCGCACGCCGACATGCTCGACGAGGTCATCGGGTTCTACAACCCCGATCTGCGCCCTGCACGACCGGTCATCGAATGCGTCCTCTCCGGCACACCGCTGCAGACCTGTGTGCTCGATGCCGGAAAGGCCGCACTCGTCGACGAATACGGCGGCACCCTCAATGACGTGATCACGCTTGCCAAAGCCGTGCAGCAACCCGACTACAAGACAGTCATCGCCAAGGGCGGCGTGATCATTGCCTGCTCGTGGATGAGCTTTCCGGGCAAAGAGGTCCTTTGTTCCGACATCGGTGGTGCACTGGTGGCGGCGGGTGCGGAAGGCGTGGCGGCGACGGCATCCGTGGTACTGGATGTACATGAACAGGTGGCGAAGATCGTCGCCGATTTTGGTGAAGAGATCGTCTGCCTGATCACGGGCTGCAGCAGGGGCGGCAGCGGCAGCAGGGTGACGGTCGACGCCGAGAAAGCGTGGAAGGACTGCTTCGTGCCGCGTCTGCAGGAAGGCGTGATCGCCCGTGGCGGCGGTGATTCCTATGTCGCGCTGATCAGCGCGTCGGTACGCGACGGCCTGTTTCCACCCAACAGCCTCATGGGAGCCTGCGTGAACCCCCTCCTCGAGGCCGTGGGTTCGCATCCCCCTGGAACAACCCTGCCATCCGCCTTCGGCACCAGCCAGACCGGCTCTTTCGGCAAGCCCACGAATGCCTCCGTCCAAACGCCGAAAAACGTGACGGAAATGACCGCAGTCGCGGATCAGATAGCGGTGCTTTACCAGCCCATGCTGACGCGCTATCGCGAGCTGACCGAAGCGGCTGCGGCAGCAGGCCTGGCACCGGTTGCGGTGGCATACCATGCCCTGCAGAACCAGTGGCGCGCGCGCGCGGAGACGGATGCGGCAGACTGGTTCACCGCGACCGTGCCGCTCGGTCTGGCGATTGCCGGCAAGCGCAAGGCATGCAGGGACGCGCTGGACGCAGAGGAGGCGACTGTCATCGGGCGCTGGGCAGCTGCAGGCCAGCCGTTTGGTTCGCAGTCGCAGCTCGATGGGCGCACGGAACGCGACTGGCAGCTTGCAGACAATCCGCAGACCTGGTGCAAGTCGACCTATGTGGGTGATTTCCAGCGATCCATCGCGCAGCGTCGGGCGCTCTATCAGGAGGCCGTGGCAGGGTGCACCGTGCCGGATGCCGCCAATCCACGCCATCTTGTATGCGCGCAGTCCTCGACAGCCGGTGCGAAGTGCCTGCAGGCCTTTGCGGGCGGGACGGAGTATCAATGCGAGATGAGCCGGGCGAAGCTCCAGGTGACCGGGGAGCGCTCCATCACCCAGGATCCACCCGAGGTGTCCACACCAGCGACGACCATCTCGCGCCAGCCTTCACGCACGCTGAGGCCTCGGCCCGGAATCCCGTCGGCGGATCGCTGACGCCGCTGCCGCCTTGTCCGTGCCTTGCGACTCGGCCCTAGGCGGAGCCCGTCCCTGCAGGCCGATGTGGCTGCACGCTGACCGGCACTGCGCTCATCCGTGGTATGCCGCTCTGCGGATCGTAGTCACGATCCACCGAAATCAGTCTTCCGATGTTGCTGCCGGCGCTGCGTGCCAGTTCCGCCTCGTCGGCCGTTCCGGGAAGGTCGCCGAACGCGTGCGTCATCGAGACCAGCCCGCGTCGCAGCCCGGCGTCGGCCTCGGCCACGCCGATGATCGCCCCGTAGCCCGAGCGGATCTCGAGCAGTGCGCCGGGAAGCACCCCGAGTCCGGCGAGATCATCCGGGTGCATGAAGGCCGGGTTGTAGCGGAATTTGCGCACCAGGCGCTCGTGACTGCGACCAAAGGAGTTGTACACGTCCGCGAGCCGTCGCGGCACGAGCCGGTACGCGAATTCCGGCACGGGCTCGGCTGCCTCGCTCGCCACCTCCGCAAGCTGCGCGAGCATTTCGGGATCGGCGAGTTCGAGTCGCGCCGTGCAGGCCGGATCCTTCGCCTGCACGGTCACCGGTTCATCGTCGAAGACATGGCCGTGAGGATGCGCCTGCACGTCTTCGAGCGGCACGCGTGAACCGCGCGTGAGCATCTCCAGCAGTTGTGCGGTCGTCGGCTGCGTGCGCATGTCGAGCGCCACCGGCACCGTCGCACTGCCCGCGGCGATCCATGGAAATGCCGATTCCAGCGACAGCGCAAGACCCATGCGCTGCGCGAGGCCATAAAAAAACTCCCAGTCCTCGATCACATCCGAGCCGGCGGGTGGTTCCAGCAGTTGCGCTGCGTATTGCGCGTACGG
>DAOLKH010000114.1:0-6052 GCA_035331685.1 Pseudomonadales bacterium | reverse complement strand
GTGGCCCCAGGCTGCGCACGCCGGCGCGGCGCACACATCCACGCGGAGCTTGCAGGCTTCGGGATGAGCGGTGACGCCTACCACATGACGCTGCCACCGGAAGACGGACGCGGCGCGGCGGCGGCGATGCTGAACGCGATCCGCGATGCCGGCATTGAGCCGGGTGCGATCGACTACATCAATGCCCATGGAACCTCGACCCCTGCCGGGGATCTCGCCGAAAGTCGGGCCGTCGAGCACGTGCTCGGAGACGCGGCCGCACGCGCGGCGATGAGTTCGACCAAATCGATGATCGGACTCCTGCTCGGGGCTGCCGGAGCGGTGGAGGCGGTGTTCAGTATCCTCGCGATTCGCGACGGTGTGGCGCCGCCTACGATCAACCTCGAGAATCCGGACGAAGGCTGTACGTTGAACTACGTGCCCGGCGTCGCCCAGCAGCGCCGTATCGACATCGCCTTGTCGAACTCCTTCGGTTTCGGGGGAACCAACGGTTCGCTCGTCTTCCGCCGCATCTGATTCCTTCCTGCAGGAGGATGTAGTGACCGCGCTGCGTGTCTGGGTCGATGGCGCCGCGAGCGATTGCGTGCCCGTATGCGATCGCGGACTTGCTTACGGTGACGGCGTGTTTGAGACGATGCGGTGCCGGCGCGGACTCATTCCGTTGCTCGAGCGGCACCTCGACCGGGTGTGTAGCGGCGCAAGACGGCTGGGCATCGTGCTCGATGCGGAGGCGCTGCGTGATGAAGTGGAGCGCTTTGCCACTCAGGCGAGCGCGATCGACTGCGTGATCAAGCTGATCGTCACGCGTGGCGACGGCACCGGCGGCTACCGCAGCGAGCCCGCAACGCCGGCACGACGCATCCTGCTCGAGCGGCCGCTTGCTGCGTACCCGTCGACATGGTGGAGCGAAGGCATCACGGTGCGTCACTGCGAGATGCGCCTCGGCAGCAATCCCGTACTTGCAGGAATCAAGCACCTCAATCGTCTGGAGCAGGTGTTCGCGCGCCGTGAATGGGATGATCCACAGGTGGCCGAAGGCCTGATGGCTGACCAGCGTGGTCGTATCGTGGAAGGCATCTCGAGCAACCTGTTTCTGGTCAGTGGTGCAAGGCTGCTGACACCGTTCATCGAGACCTGTGGTGTTGCCGGCGTGATGCGTGCTCACCTGCTCGAGACCGTGGCGCCGGCACTTGGCATCGTGACGGCGGAGGTTCACTGCGAACGCGCCCTGCTGGCTGGCGCCCAGGAAGTGTTCGTGTGCAACGCGGTGATCGGTGTGTGGCCGGTGCACTGCCTCGGACGCAAGCGCTGGTCGCCCGGTCCGGTCACGCGCAGGGTGCAGGATCATGTGGCGCGATTGTTCACGACCTGAAGCCGCAGTGCGCGCACTCGGGATGCTGCTGGTGTGCACGGTGGTATCGGTATTCATGGGCTGGAAAATGCTGACGCGCTGGCTCGACCGGCCGCTCGCGATCACGGAACCGGTGATTGCCGAATTGCCGGCTGGAGGCAACCTGATACGTTTCGCGCAGCAACTCGGCGAGCGCGGTGTACTCGATCTGCCGAACTGGCTGCGATTGCAGGCGCGCCTCACGGGCGTTGCAGACAAGGTGCGTGCGGGTGAATATCGCGTCGAGGCAGGGATGACGCCGCGCAAACTGCTGGCGATGCTGGTGGCGGGCAAGGTCGTCGTTTACAGCGTCACGCTGATCGAAGGCAATACGGTGGGGCAATTGCTGGCACGGCTGCACGCGCAGGAGCGGCTGCAACACACCGTGGATGCGGCCGATGCGTCGGCGCTTGTCGGCACGCTCGGGCTCGACTCTGTCGCATGGCCTTCGGTCGAGGGAGCCTTTCTGCCCGAAACCTACCAGTTTCACCGTGGCATGAGCGATGCAGACGTGCTGCGTGCCGCGCACACCGCACTCGAAGACGTGCTGGCCGAGGAGTGGGCGCTGCGTGCCCCCGACCTGCCGTATGCCAACCCGTACCAGGCGCTGGTGATGGCATCGCTGATCGAGAAGGAGACCGGTGTCGCAAGCGAACGGGCACGCATCGCCGGCGTGTTCGTGCGCCGTCTGCGCCAGCGCATGCTGTTGCAGACCGATCCTGCGGTGATCTACGGGCTCGGGGAGCGCTTTGACGGCAACCTCACACGCGAGCACCTGCGAACACCCGGCCCGTACAATACCTACCTGAATCCGGGGCTCCCTCCATCACCGATCGCCAGCCCGGGTCGTGCCGCGATCCACGCCGCGTTGCATCCGGCAGAGGGAACGGAACTCTACTTCGTGGCGCGTGGCGATGGTTCGCACGAATTCTCGAACACGCTTGAAGAACACAATCGTGCCGTACGCAAATACCAGTTGCGCCGCGGTGGTGGCTGAGGGAGACGACCCGCTCATGAGCAGGGGCAGGTTCATCACCGTGGAAGGTGGTGAAGGGGCTGGCAAGAGCACCAACATCGCGTGCATCGCCGCGCATCTGCGGGCAGCGGGCCTGCGCGTGGTTGTCACACGCGAACCGGGCGGCACACCGCTCGCCGAGGAGGTCCGTGCGCTGCTGCTTGCAGCGCGCGAGGAGGATGTGTGCGCGGATACGGAATTGTTGCTGATGTTCGCGGCACGCATGCAACACGTTGCGCACGTGATCCGGCCCGCGCTGGCGCGCGGGGAGTGGGTGCTGTGTGACCGTTTCGTTGATGCCAGCATCGCTTATCAGGGTGCGGGCCGTGGACTCGGCATCGAACGTGTGCAGGCGTTGCGCGATCTGCTGCTGGGCGATTTCAGGCCCGATCTGACGTTGCTGCTCGATCTGCCGGTCGAACTCGGGATGCAGCGCATCGGTGGGCGCGGTGCGCCGGATCGCTTCGAAAGCGAGCAGGCAGCATTCTTCGAGCGTGTGCGTGCGGCCTACCACACACTGGTGGCTGCCGAGCCCGCGCGTTTTCGTGTGATCGATGCGACACGGGGTCTGGCACAGGTGCGTGCGTCGGTGATCGCGGCGGTTGACGAATACCTCGGGAACTGCGGGGGCGTGGCATGAGCCTGTCCGGCGTCTTGGTGGCACCCTTGCCGTGGCAGCACGATGACTGGGCGCACCTGAGTGCACGCATCGTGGATGCACGCCTGCACCATGCGGTGCTGATCGGTGGCCCCGTGGGGATCGGCAAGCGGCTGTTTGCAGAACTGTTGGCACGCTCGCTGCTCTGCCGCGCGCCGCTCGCCGGCAGTGCCTGCGGGCGATGCCGTGATTGCGAGCTGTTTGCCGCCGGCTCGCACCCCGACCTGCTGCGCGTGATGCCGGAAGAGCCGGGACGGCAGATCCGGATCGAGCAGATTCGTAGCGGACTGGCCGAGTTCGTGATGCGTACGGCAAGCGTTGCGCACGCGAAGGTGGTGATCATCGATCCGGCCGACGCGATGAACACGCATACCGCAAACAGTCTGTTGAAGAGCCTGGAAGAGCCTGCACCACGCACGCACATCCTGCTGTTGAGTGACGCACCTGCCCGTCTGCTGCCCACCGTGCGCTCGCGCTGCCTGCAGTTGAGGTTGCGTCCACCGACGCCGGACCTGGCCGCAGACTGGCTGCGCAAAAGCTGCGGCATCGATGATGCCGTCGATCTGCTCGGTGTGGCGGCAGGCATGCCGCTCGGTGCGCTGCGTTTGCGCGATCGTGGTGCACTGGCTGGCTTCGATCGCGTGACAGACATGATGCGCCGTGCCGCCGCGCCACGCGCATGGATCGCGGCGCTGGCCGGCGAGTGCACCGAGCTGGAGCTGGTCGAGGTGCTCGACTGGATGTTCCTGTTCCTGCTCGATCTGGCGGGGGTGGTGGCGCGCGGAGGGGTTGGCGGTGCGCGCATTCCGCGGGCCGCTCCTGTCCATGCCGAACTGCTGCCAGGGATGGACGCAGCGCTGCTCGCGCGTACCCTGCGACGCGTGATCGAGGCGCGCCGTGATGCCACGTCGGCCGCCAACCCGAACCGGCAACTGCTGCTTGAAGCGCTGCTGTTCGACTGGCATTCGGGTTGTGCAGCGTCGCGGCGCGCGCCCCCCGATACGAAGGCATCGCCACGCGCCTCGTGACGCCTTTGTGGTGCTCCCTTGCCGGTCCGCCGCAAGGGTTGGCGGGGAGGGTGATGCGCTGCCAGTTGGCAAAAACCGTGTCGACTGGCTACTCTTGGCAGGCAGCAGACAGCCAGATGATTCCCGATGAATGCGCCACAAGGTACCCGCAACGGCATTCTGTCCCTGACGATCAAGGACAAGGCGGTGCTGTACGCTGCGTACATGCCGTTCCTGCAGAACGGTGGTTTGTTCATACCGACCAACAAGCCGTACCGCATCGGTGACGAAGTCTTCATGCTGCTGAACCTGATGGACGAGCCGGAGAAGATCCCGGTGGCGGGAAAGGTGGTCTGGGTGACGCCGAAGCGGGCACAGGGAAATCGCGCCTCCGGAATCGGCGTGCAATTCAACGGTCAGGACGACACCGCGACCCGCAAGATCGAGACCTACCTCGCCGGCGCCCTCGAATCCGAACGCCCGACCCACACGATGTGAGCGAGGGTGTCGGCCGTCCGGGCATGCTGATCGACAGCCATTGCCACCTCGATTATCTGACTGCTCCGCCGTCAGGGCGCGCGATTGCCGATATCCTGCAGTCTGCCGTTGCCGCCGGGGTGGGGCGCATGCTCACGGTGGCGGTCGATCGCGACAACATGGCGCGCGTGCTCGAGCACGCGCACGCGCACCCGGAAGTCTACGCGGCGGTCGGAATCCATCCGTCGACGCCCGAGGATGCGTCGATCGACGCCGGGACGCTGCTCGATCTGGCGGCCGATCCGCGTGTGATCGCGATCGGTGAAACCGGGCTCGACTATTACCACGGGGCCGACTCCGTGGACTTGCAGCGCGAGCGTTTCGTGATGCAGTTGCGCGTCGCTGCACGGGCCGGCCTGCCGGTGATCGTGCACACGCGCGAGGCGCGGGACGACACGCTGGAACTGCTTGAACGTCATGCCGATCGCGGTTGCGCCGGTGTGATGCACTGTTTCACGGAAAGCATCGAGATGGCGCGCTCGGCGCTCGCGCTCGGTTTCCTGATCTCCGTTTCCGGCATCATCACGTTCCGCAGTGCAACGCAATTGCGCGCGGTGGTGCGTGAAGTGCCGCTCGATCGCCTGCTGGTCGAGACCGACTCTCCCTACCTGGCTCCGGTGCCGCACCGTGGCCGGGTCAACGAGCCACGGCACGTGATTCACGTGGCGCAGGCGATCGCCGCCATCAAGGAGGTCACGCTGGAGGAGGTGGCACAGGCGACCACCGCCAATTTCTACCGCCTGTTTCCGCGCGCGGCCGCAGTCGAACGCAACTGATGCAGACGCTGCCGTTCGCGACCGGGCTGGTCGAGGGCTTCTACGGACGCCAGTGGAGCGACGCCGATCGCCTCGAATGCCTGGATTTCATCGCCGCGATCGGCTTTCGCTACTACATCTACGCGCCCAAGGGTGATGTGTGGCTGCGCCGGCGCTGGAGCGAGCGCTGGTCGCCCGCGGACGAGGCTCGAATGCGGGCGATTGCCGCGCGCAGCAACCGCGCAGGGCTGCTGTGGGGCTGTGGTCTGAGCCCACTCGGGCTGGTCGAGGACGGCTCGGCAACGGCACTGGCACGCTGGCGCGACAAGCTGGGCTATCTCGAGGATTTCGGACCCCAGTTGCTGTGCATCCTGTTCGATGACATGCCGCGCCACATCGACGCACTGGCCGAACGCCAGGCCGAGCTGGTGGCGATTGCGCTCGAGACGAGCAGGGCACGGCACGCACTCGTGTGTCCCAGCTATTACTCGACCGACCCGGTGCTGGAGCGGGTGTTCGGCAAGATGCCCGCTGGCTATTGGGACGATCTGGGGCGGCTGCTCCCGCCCGAGGTCGGGATCTTCTGGACCGGCGAGCGCGTTTGTGCCGATGCACAGTCGCCGCATGCGTTGCGCGCGATCGCGGGCCGGTTTGGGCGTGCACCGGTCCTGTGGGACAACTATCCGGTCA
>DAOLKH010000113.1:0-6072 GCA_035331685.1 Pseudomonadales bacterium | reverse complement strand
GGCGCTGGCGCATTGCAGGTACCGCCGGGGCAGGCAGGGTGTCCAACCCGGACGCGATCATCGATGCATTTCTTGCCATCGAGGAAATTGCGCTGCGGCGTACGCGGCTGGTGTTGCGCCCGCACGACGGCGCGGGAATCGAGGCCGAGGGCGCCGAACTGACGCTGGAAAACTACCGGCGTTTCCGCCGCCTGCATCTGCTTACGCGCGATGCCCGTGACGGGGGGGCGATCGAGCTGCTGCTCGAGTCGCACGGCGATCCGCGTGTGCGACAGGATTTCTCGGCCACTGCATACCTGCGCCTCGACCGGGCACGACTGGCGCGTCTGCAGCCGCTGCTGCCGCCGACGCTGGAGGTTCCGGGTGCAACGCTTTCGGGCGAGCTGTGGGCGCGCTGGTCGCAAGACGGAGTGCTCGGCGTGAACGCCGTCCTGCAGACGCCGGAGCTCGATCTCACGCCGCTGTACGCGCTGCACGCGGTGCCTGAACCCTTGCGCGAACTGGATCTGCGCTTCAGCGCCGAATGGCGCGATGGCAGCGCGACCGTGTGGCTCGAGCAGCTGCGCGGTACGTGGTTCGGGCAGTCACTCGAGCTGGAACGCCTGCGGCTCGATGCCGGCAAGGATGGGTCGCAGCGGCGCGTGCACGCGGGCGTCGAGTATCTGGATATCGGTTCGCTGGCCGCGATGCTGCAGGGTTCGCAACTGCTGGATGCGCGCTGGCAGGAGGTGTTGGCGGATCTCGCGCCATACGGTGGGGTGGCGAACGCACAACTCGATCTGGTGCTGCCGGTGGGCGGGCCGGCGGATTTCCGCTTCCGTGCTGCGATGAACGACGTGTCGGTGTCGCCGTGGCACAACGCTCCCGGCGTGCGCAACCTGCGCGGCTATCTGGAGATCACGCGCGCAGGCGGACTGGCCGAAATCGACAGCGGCGCCGTGACGCTCGAATTCCCGCGACTGTATCGGCACGACTTCGACTTCGATCGCATCGCCGGCAGGGTGCGCTGGGAGTACGGCGCCGATGGGGTGCACGTGGGCAGTACGCTGCTCGATGCGAGCATTGGCGGATCGCAGCTTGCTGCGCTGTTCGACCTCGGTCTGCGCAGTGATCCGGAGGCGGACGACTACATTTCGTTGTCATTCGGGCTGCGCGATGCCGATGCTTCCGCCTACCGCGACTATCTGCCGTACATCGTGTCTCCGCAACTCCAGGAGTGGCTCGACGCGAGCATCGAAGCCGGTCATGTAGCGCGCGCCGCATTCACGTATCATGCTGTATTCCAGCAGCCGGAGCACCCCTTCCGTCATGCACTGCAGCTCGCGCTGGACGTGCAGGACGCCGCCGTCTCCTACCATCCCGACTGGCCGGCGGTGCGTGATGCGACGGGTCGGGTGCTGGTCGATGAGGACCGGGTGTGTGTCGAGCTGGATGCGGGGCATGCGCTGCAAGGCACGCTCGGCAGCACACGGGTCGAGGTGCTGCCACGGCACAGCGACGGGCGGCTGCGTGTGGCAGCCGAGCTGAAGGGAGGGCTCGAGGACGGACTGCGCGTGTTGGGCAACGCCCCGCTAGCAAAGGCCACCGGCGGAGCGTTGAGCGGTTGGAAGGGCAGTGGCGACATGGCGCTGGACCTGCAGCTCGACATGCCGTTTGCAGAGGGGCTGATGGCGCCCGATGCACGGCTCGATCTCACGGTGACCATCGATGCGGCACGGTTGTACATCGCCGAGCCCGGGCTGCAGCTCGAGAGCCTGCACGGTGATATCGGTTTCGATCTGCAGCGGGGCCTGCGCAGCGAGGCCATCGACGCGATGTTGTGGGGGCGGCCGGTGCGTGCCCGCATAGGCAGTGTCGATGGGTCGGGGCGACGCATCGCCGTCAACGTCGCCGGCACCACGGATGTTGCGCGTGTTGCCGCGTGGCTGAAATGGGATCCGGGCGGGCTGGTCACGGGCATCGCGCCGTTCACGCTCGAGGTGCAGCAGCAGGAGGCGTACGGCTTCGGTTTCCTGTTGCGCTCGCCGTTGCGTGATGTGAACAGCACGCTGCCCGCGCCTCTGGCCAAGGCGCCCGCCGAAGAGTTGCCGTTCGAGCTGCGCTGGAGCACGGTGGCCGATGGGGCGGATCTCGAGCTACGGCTCGGTGAGCATATCCGCGGCGTACTGCACCGGGATCGGGGTGGGCGGCTTGGCGGCGGCATTGCGCTGGACGCGGAGCCGTTGCCCGGCTGGCCGGAGCTGCTGGTCTCGGGGCATGCCGCCCAAGCGGATCTGGCCGCCTGGATCGTGGCAGTGCGTGCGATTGCCGATGCCAACGACGGTCGCGGGAATGCAGGTGGAACCGATCTGCAACTGCGCGACATGGCGCTGGACACGGCGACGCTGCTCGGCGCGAGGCTCGACGGTGTGCGCCTGTCGTCGCGCCATGACGACGGCGATCAGGTGTTCGAGTTCAGCGCCGATGCCGTCGCCGGTGCGCTGCGTATCCCGGCACGGCGTGATGATCCGCTGGCACTCGAGCTGGAGCGATTGCAGCTGCGCGCATTCATCGGAGGAGCCGAGCCCGAGCCCGGGGAGGAGTCGCCGCGGCCGGCTTCCAGGCTGCCGATCGGCGACGCCGATGCCTGGATGCGGCTGCGCGAGACCCAGGTGCCCTCGACCATGGTGCACGTGCGCGAGGCACGCTTCGGCGAACGTGAGCTCGGCGAATGGCAGTTGCGCGTGTCTTCGGAAGTCGATTCGCTGGCAGTGACCGATGTGCGTGCGACGGTACCCGGAGGGCAGGTCGGTGGTCGTGGTGGCAAGGATGGTGGCAGTGCACGCCTGCGCTGGATCGCCGGCAAGCCGCGCACGGAGCTGCTGCTGGGCATGTCCAGCAAACACATCGACCGCTTCGTCGCGAACTGGGGCTATGAAAACGTCCTCGAGGCCCGCAGCGGACACGCGGACGTGGATTTCCGCTGGCCGGGCAATCCGGTTGATTTTGCGATGCAGCGCGTCGACGGAGCGCTGGAGTTCACCTGGCGCGACGGCAGGTTGCTGCGCGGGAGCAGCAACAATCCGCTCATGCGCGCGCTCGGTGTATTGAATTTCAATGAGGTGCTGCGCCGTATCCGGCTCGATTTCAAGGATCTCTACCAGAGTGGACTCGCCTTCGACACGTTTGCAGGAGCCATCGATTTCAATCAGGGATCCGCGCATGTGCGCGATGCGGTCACGCTCGACGGGCCGTCGGCGCGTATCCGCCTGACCGGCGGTGCGGAACTGGGCAGCGAACAGATCGACGGCGATCTGGTCGTGACGCTGCCGATCGGCAGCAACCTGCCCTGGATGGCCGCACTCGCAGGCGGGCTGCCGGCTGCGGCCGGTGCCTACGTCGCGAGCCGGATTTTCGAGTCGCAGCTTGGCAAGTTCTCGAGTGCGATCTACAAGGTGAGCGGTCGGCTCGAGGATCCGCAGATCGAATTCCAGAAAGTGTTCGATACCGAGGACGCAGCGCACGGCGAGGCTCCCGGACCCCGGCAGCCTGCGGCAGCGCCGGAGACGGCGAACCCGGATGTTCCGGTGCGGGTGCCACCGGCAGGAGCGAGGCGATGAACAGCGTGGTACGCGCCGCGGCGCTGCAGATGCTGAGTACGGATGATCCGGAGCACAACCTCGTTCGCGCGCGCGAGCTGGTCGCGCAGGCAGCCGGACGCGGTGCGAACCTGGTCGTTCTGCCCGAGGGGTTCGCGTGCTACGGCGGCACGGCAATCGCGGAGATCGCACGGGCGGAGCGCGATCCCGGCGGGCCGTTGCGCAGTTTTCTTGCCGCGCTCGCGCGCGAGCACGGTATCACGCTGGTCGGAGGCACGATTCCGGTCGCCGATGCGCATGCACCGGGACGAGTGCGCGCAGCCTGCTTCGTGCTTGATCCCGGCGGAAACGAGATTGCACGCTACGACAAGATCCATCTGTTCGACGTGGATCTGCCCGACACGCAGCGCAGCTATCGCGAATCGGATACCTTCGAGGCCGGTGAGGATCTGGTCTGCGTGCCCGGAGACTGCGGAAGGATCGGGCTTGCCGTGTGCTACGACCTGCGTTTTCCCGGCATGTTCCTCGCGCTGGCAGCGCTCGGAATGGGCGTGCTGGTGTTGCCGTCGGCGTTCACACGCCTCACCGGCGAGGCCCACTGGCACGTATTGCTGCGCGCGCGAGCGATCGAGAATCAGGTGTACGTGATCGCGGCGAACCAGGGCGGGCGGCATTCGGCGACACGCGAAACCTGGGGTGGATCGGCGATCGTCGATCCGTGGGGCAGTGTGCTGGCGAGCGCTGCCGGCGGTGAGTCCGTGGTGGTGGCCGACATCGACCCGCAGGCACGGGTGCGTGCTGCAGCGCGCATTCCCGTTGCGGCACACCGGCGCTTCGGCGCGATGCGCGGGTTCACTGGCGCTGGAGCAGCGCCAGAATGAGGCGGTAGATCTCGCGCCGTGCGTGTTGCGCGCGTGTCATATCGGCGCTTGCCAGCGCGGTGTTGCGAAGCTCGGCGAGCCGCGCACTGTCGGCTGCGCCGAGTGGCAGCTCGAGTGCCGTGCTGCCCTGCTCGAGCACGCGCTCGCGCAGCGCCGCGGCACGCTGTTCGCGCGCGACCCGCTCGCGGTCCGGTGCCGCAAGTGCCGCGAGCCGGATGCGCAGTGACTGCGGATCGTGCTGTGCCAGTTGCTGGGCGATACGCCTGAGCTGGCGGTTGCGCGCGCCGCTTGCCTTCATCGTGCGTGCGGTCCGGATCTCCTGCCCGAGTTCGGCTTCCAGATCGAGGTGGCGCAAACGGCTCTCGGGCAGCGCCGCCAGTTCGGCAGCCAGATCCTGCAATGCGTGATGTTCGCGCTTGCGCTGTGACTTGCTCGTCGCTTGCCCGTCGACGGGCTCGTCGTCGGTTGTCATTCGTCCTCGCCGAAGCGGTTCGTGATCAGTGCCTCGATGGCCCGCACGGCTTCATCCGCATCCTCGCCCTCGGCGCTTACCGTGATGCGCGTGCCGCGACCGGCTGCGAGCAGCATGACCGCCATGATGCTCTTGGCGTCGGCTTCACGATCCTCGCGCCTGATATGCACCCGGCTCGAGAAGTGTGCGGCCGTGGTGACCAGCACTGCCGCAGCGCGTGCGTGCAATCCGAGGCGATTGATGATCGTGAGTTCCCTGCTGATCATGTGCGGGAACCACCGCGTGTGCGTGCGAGTTCACGATGGCGTACCTGGACGCCGGGGAGCCTGGTGCGGAAATGCTCTCCGAGGCGCTCGCACAGATAGACGGAACGGTGCTGTCCACCGGTGCAGCCGAGCGCAATGGTCAGGTAGCTGCGGTTGCCGCGTGCGATGCGTGGCAGCCACTTGTCGAGATAGCTGCCGATATCGTCCAGCATTTCGCGGACTTCGGAGCTCTGCTCCAGGAACTCGACCACCTCGGCGTCGAGTCCGGTCAGTTCGCGCAGCGGTGGACTCCAGTGCGGGTTCGGCAGGCAGCGCAGGTCGAACACGATGTCGGCATCGATCGGGATGCCGTGCTTGAAGCCGAAGGATTCGAACAGGATCATCATGCCGGTGCCCGGATCGGCGATCACGGTCTTTGCGATCACGTCACGCAGGTCGTGCAGGGACAGCTCGCTGGTGTCGATCATGAGTGACGCGCGCTCGGCGATCGGTGCGAGCAACATTCGCTCGGCCGCGATCGCCTCGTTGAGTGAAGTCTGCGGGCTGCTCAGCGGATGGCGTCTTCGGGTTTCGCTGAAACGCTTGATCAGCGTCGTGTCATCGGCATCCAGGTAGATGATCTCGGTAGTGAAATCCAGCGGCAGCATGCGCAGGATGTCGCCGAAGCGTGACAGATGGCTCGACATGTTGCGCGCATCGATGCTCACCGCCATGCGCCGGGTCGCCGGCGTCGGGTCGCCACTCGCCTGGTCGAGCAGCTCGGGGAGCAGCAGCGCAGGCAGGTTGTCGATGCAGTAGAAGCCGGCGTCCTCGAGCACGTGCAACGCGGTGCTCTTGCCCGAGCCCGAGCGGCCGCTGACGATGATCAGCTTGCC
>DAOLKH010000112.1:0-6110 GCA_035331685.1 Pseudomonadales bacterium | reverse complement strand
ACAGCAGATGGAGGCTCTGGACCGTGCACAGCAACTCTACGCGAGCAACGGCTACACGACGGTCCAGGACGGCGCAACATCACCCGAGACACTCACGCTGCTCGATACGGCAGCAGAACACGGCGCGTTATGGCTCGACGTGGTCACGTTGCCCGCCGTAATGCGTGCGAAAGATCTGGACCAGGCACTCGCTGCGCCTTTCGGTCGCTACCAGGGCAGACACAAGCGCGGCGGGATCAAGGTGATCTCCGACGGCTCTCCGCAGGGGCGCACCGCATGGTTCACTCACCCGATGCACGTACCCGGACCAGGCGGTGAAGCCGAGTGGTCCGGAGTCGCATTCATCCCCGAAGCCGACTACGACGCGATCCTCGCGCGCGTGCTCGCGGCCGGCGTACCGCTGTGGACGCACGCCAACGGTGACGCCGCGATCGACATGGTGATCCGCGCCCACGAACGCGCCGGCGTCCGGCAGGGCGACGATCGCCGTCACGTGGTCGTGCACTCGCAGTTCGTACGCCCGGACCAGCTCGACGCCTACCAGCGCCTCGGGCTGGCTGCCAGCTTCTTCAGCAACCATGCCTTCTACTGGGGAGACGTGCATCTGCGCAATCTGGGTCCGGAGCGTGCCGATCAGTTGAGCCCGATGCGCAGTGCGCACGAACGCGGCATCCGCTACAGCAACCACAGTGATTATTCGGTCACCCCGCTCGATCCGGCCATGATGCTCTGGACTGCAGTGAATCGCCTCACGCGCAGCGGTGTCGTGCTCGGGCCCGAGGAACGCGTTCCCGTGCAGCGTGCGCTGGAAGCGCTGACCGTCGATGCTGCCTGGATCTATCGCGAGGAGGCTGAAAAGGGAACCCTGTCGGTCGGCAAGCGTGCCGACTTCACGATCCTGGACCGGAACCCGTTGACGATCGAAGCACGACGCCTGCGCGAACTGCGCGTCGTCGCGACCGTCAAGGACGGCCGCATGGTCTGGGGAACACTCGATACGGACGGCGCTACTGCGGCGGTGGGGCACTAGCCGCAGCCGGCTCATCCGGGGGCGGTACCGGGTCGATGTCCGCCGCTCCCGGCGCAGCTTCCGGCAGAACCGGGACTGCGTCATGGGATGCTGACGGCTGGGGTGCAGACGGTACGGGGACATCCGGCGATGCGCCGGGAATCGGGTCTGGCTCCACAGCCGGCATGGACTGCGCATCGGGCGACAGCGGGGCCACATCGGGTACCGCTGCATCTGTCACCGGCGGTGGCGCCGGTGCAACCGACGGCGCAGGATCCTGCTCTTCCGTGGTCACCGACAACGGCGTTTCTTCCGCAGGCGCTGCCGTCACCGTCGCTCCCGCGTCGGTACCCGGGGCGTACGCGCGCATCTCGCCCAGCGTGTGCTCGACAGCAGCAAAGAAACGTCGGTAGAAGTACCTGTCGCCGATCGTCTCCTCGGCGACCTTGACCAGCGAATCGGCGCTCTGTCCGATCGGTAGCGAAATGGTGCCTACGCCGGTCAGCCCCACGCTGGCAGGATTGCTGCTTTTCTTGAGGTCGTAGGTGCTCAGCACGCCGGTTGCGTACAAGGTGCTGCCCACGGCGTCCGCGACACAGACCAGGTTCATTTCGATGAAGGTGTTCGCCTTGCCTTCGACCCGGTACGCCTTGTGCCCCTTGACCTGCTCCGCGTTCGCGAAGTCGATCAGATATCCCTGACCGAGCAGCGAGCGGCGCGCACTTTCGCAGGCGATCGCGAATCCCTCATCGACCTTGAGCCGGAACGGGCTGTCGGCCGAGAAGCTCTCACGCGTATAGACTTCCTGCGTGCTGCATCCGGCCAGCGACAGGACGACCGACAGGAGCAGATGGATTTTTGCTGCGTTCTTCATTGCCTTACCAATGTGCCCGCACTACAGAAGCGGGATCAGTCACCGGGCGCGAATCATACTACGAAGCACTTGCACCCCGGCGCACCGCTGCAGCGCAATGCCGGAGGTTTGTGGAAAAGCCCCGGCGCACACTGCGCCAGGGCGCGGATGAACATCCGTTCAGGAATCGTCTGCCCGATTGGCCGCCGGCATGGCAGTTCGTATAGTGCGACGGATTCGGGGCGGAGGGTGCGACAGTGAGTGCGGCGAGAACGTTGACACTGGTACTTGCGGTACTGGTGGGCGCGTGCACGGAGCGCGATACGGAAGTCGCATCG
The DNA here is from genome assembly GCA_035331685.1 of Pseudomonadales bacterium. Taxonomy (GTDB): domain Bacteria; phylum Pseudomonadota; class Gammaproteobacteria; order Pseudomonadales; family UBA5518; genus UBA5518. The sequence continues at coordinate 3,910 of DAOLKH010000112.1, read as the reverse complement.
CCTGCGGCTGTTGGTGCACGCGCCGTAACGACGCCACAGCGGGTTCCCGCCGAGCGCGCGGGCAGCGCGCGCCTGCGCGCCCGCATCACGGCATCGGGGTCGATTGCAGCACGCCAGGTCACGGAACTCGCGGCCGAGGTATCCGGACCGCTGCTCGCGATATTCGTCGATGTGGGCAGCAGCGTGGACAAGGGTGCCGAGCTGTTTCGCGTCGACCCGGGCCCGTACCAGATGGCGCTGGCCGAAGCTCGTGCTGCACTGGCCCTGGCGCATGCCGAAGCGCAACAGGCCACACAGGAGGAAGCGCGGCTGGGCTCGCTGTTCGAAAGCCGCTCGGTATCGAAGCAGCACTATGAACAGGCGCGCACACAGACCGCGGTTGCACGCGCACGCGTGACCCAGATGGAGGCGCGCACCGCACGGGCCGCGCGCGATCTGGAACGCACGCTGGTACGGGCGCCGTATGCCGGCAGCATCGTCGCGCGACTGGCCCACGAAGGGGCGATGGCCGGCAGCGCACCCATCCTCGTGCTACAGGAAAGCGGTGCTCTCGAAGCCATCGTGAACGTCCCGGAAGTCACTCCCATACCGGTACGCGCCGGCGATCCGGTCGAGCTTTTTGTCGAGGCGCTGGATCGCCCGCTGACAAGCCGCATCGAACGCGTCAGCGATCGCATCGATCCCGCGACGCGCACCTACGAGGTACGCTGCCCGGTCCCCGATGTCACGCGCACGGTGAAATCGGGCGCCTATGTGCGGGCTGAACTGTCGCCCACGCGCCCGCAGCCTCGCCCGGTGGTCGGCCTCGACGCGCTGCTGAGCCGCGACGGCGGGAGTTTCGTGCTGCGCATCGACGACGGTGTGGTGACTCCGGTGGCAGTACGCGTCGGCGTCATCGACGGACAGCAGGCAGAGATCCTCGACGGCATCGTCGCCGGCGACGTGGTCGTGCGCGGCGAATCGGTACGCCGGCTCGGTGCCGGCCAGCGCGTCGAACCGGTGTTCGACACGGCAGCGCTGCCCGCGCGCGTGGCGGCCGGCGACTCCGGAGCATCCTCGCCATGACGCTCTCGGAGGTTTCGATCCGCCGGCCGGTATTCGCTGCGATGCTGGTGCTCGCACTGGTCGTGTTCGGCTACATCTCGATGGGCCGGCTCGAGATGCAGATCGATCCCGACATGGACTACCCGATGATCACCGTGCTGACCGAGTTGCACGGTGCGTCCCCGGCCACGGTCGAACGCGAGGTCACCGACATCCTCGAGGAGCGGATCAACTCGCTCGAGGGAATCCGCAGTCTGAACTCGATCTCCTCCCAGGGGCTGTCGCAGGTGTTCGTCGAGTTCGCTCTCGATTACGACCCCGACATCAAGGCACAGGAAGTGCGTGACCGGGTCGCGCTGGCGCGCGCCGACCTGCCGACCGACGTCGAGGATCCGCTGGTACAGAAGTTCGATATCAACGCCCAGGCCTTCATGAACATCGTGCTCGGCGGAGCGGTATCGCTGCGCGAGCTGTCCGATCTCGCCAGGCACGAGGTCAAGGAACGCCTCGAACGCATCGACGGCGTGGGTGCCGTGACGATCGTCGGCGCCCGCGAACGCGAAATCCGCATCTGGCTCGACCCGCTGCGCCTTGGAGGCTACGGCCTGTCGATAGAGGACGTGGCTGGCACGTTGCGGCGCGAGAACGCCGAACTCGCCAGCGGGCGCATCGAGGGTGCGGACCGCGAATGGTCGCTGACCACGCAGGGCAAGGCGCGCAACGTGGCGGAGTTCGGCGAGCTGATCGTCGCCGAACGCGCCGGTCGCGTGGTCAGATTGCGCGACGTGGCGATCGTCGAGGACGGCATGGCCGAGGCACGCACCATCGCGCGGCTGAACGGGCAACCCGGGGTTGCACTGGAGATCCAGCCGCAAAGCGGTGCCGACGTAGTGCGCTCGGCACGCCTGCTGCGACGCGAGATCGACACGATCCGCCAACGGCTTCCCGCAGGCGTGCAGATCGCGATTGCCCGCGATTACGCCGTGATGATCGAGGAGCAGGTGCGCGAGGTGTTCCGCGACATGCTTTTCGCTGCAGCGCTGGTCGTCGCGGTGGTGCTGTGCTTCCTGCGCAACGTGCGCTCCACCTTCATCGCAGCGCTGGCCATCCCGTCCAGCGTGATCGCATCCTTTTCGCTGTTCCTGCTGTTCGGACTGACGATCAACACGATGACGTTGATGGCCCTTGCGCTCGCGATCGGACTGGTGATCGACGATGCCATCGTCGTGCTCGAAAGCATCTACCGGCGCATCGAAGCCGGCGAGGCAGCAATTCCGGCGGCAGTTCAGGGTACACGCGAGGTAGAGCTGGCCGTGATCGCGACCACCCTGGCCGTGTGCGGCGTGTTCGTGCCGATCGTGTTCATGCGGAGTTCGATGGGGCTCTATTTCTACGAGTTCGGCGTTGCAGTCACCGCTGCGGTCTGCGTTTCCACGCTGGTTGCGCTCACCCTCACCCCGATGCTTGCTAGCCGTCTGCTCGGGCCTCGCACAGTGCATGTGCAGCCGGCACTGCCATTTCGCCTGCTCGAACGCGCGCTCGACGCACTCGAGTACGGCTATCGCAGGCTGCTCACCGCCGCCGTCCGGCATCGGCTGATCACCCTCGGGATTGCAGCTGCCGCAGTACTCGGGGGCTGCGGTATCGCCAGCACGCTGCCGGTCAATCTGATGACGCGCGAAGACCTCAGCGAACTGGAGGTGAACGTGAAGCTCGCTGTCGGCACGCCGCTCAGCGTGACCGACAGTGTCACGCGGCGCATCGAGGAAGCGCTCGTGAACCATCCCTATGTACGCGACGTGTTCGCGGCCTCCGGCGATGAGCGCCAGCACAAGCCGAACCATGCCCGCATCCAGGTGCGCCTGATTCCGAAGGAACAGCGTGCGATACCGATTCGCGAGACCTTCGGCGAGGTGCGCGAACTGTTGCTGGCAGCAATCCCGGAGGCCGAACAGATCAGTGTCGGTTTCCAGGAATACGGGGACACCGGCGACGACATCGCCGATCTCACCTACAGCGTGCTCGGTCCGGACCTGGACCAGCTCGAGCGCTTCTCGAGCGCGCTGGCGGCGCGCATGAAGGCGGATCCAGACTTCACCGACGTGCGCACCTCGCACGAAAGTGGCAGCCCGCAGATCACACTGGAGGTCGACCGTGGCCGCGCAGCAGACCTCGGCGTCTCGGCCGCTGCGATCGGCGAGACGCTGCGCACCCTGTTCGCCGGCGACGAGGTCGGTTCCTACGAGGAAGGCGGCCACCGTCACGACGTGCGCGTCCAGGTCGCGCCGCAGTACCGCAATGATCCGGCACAGATCCACCTGGTGCGAGTGCGTTCGGCACGCGGCGAACTGGTGCCGGTCACCAACGTCGCGCGCGTGGTGCAGGAACAGGGACCGGTGGAAATCCGCCGCAACGCACGTACGCGGGAAATCCGCGTCTACGCGAACATGGCGCCGGGCGCCAGCCTCGGCACTGGTGCCGCGAAGCTCCAGCGCTGGGCAAAGGAAATCGGCATCACGCCCCCCTTCACTCTCGAACCAGGCGGCTATGCGCGCACCATGGAGGAAACGGGGCAGGACATCGCGTTCGCGTTCACGCTGGCGCTGATCGCGATCTACATGATTCTCGCGTCGCTGTTCGATTCGCTGACGCACCCGCTGACGATCATGACCTCGGCACCACTCGCGTTCATCGGCGGCTTCGTCGCCCTCGCACTCAGCGGTCTGTCGATGGACATGATGGCGGGAATCGGCCTGCTGGTGCTGATGGGTCTGGTGATGAAGAACGGCATCCTGCTGGTCGACTACACGACGCAGTTGCGCACCCAGGGCCGTTCGCTCGAGCAGGCGGTGCTGGAAGCGGCGCC
>DAOLKH010000111.1:0-6135 GCA_035331685.1 Pseudomonadales bacterium | reverse complement strand
GCGTAAAGGAACGCGGGCGTCACCGGTTTGCCCAGCGCGATCCGCTCGTCACTGTTGCGCAGCGCGTGCAGGATCAGCGAGCGCCACTCGGGCACTGCCGCCAGCGCTCGCGCCGTTTCCGGAAATATGGGCGCGAACAGCCCGAGTTCGTCGAGTACGGTGAATGTGTCCTCGCCGCGTCCGGTGAGCAGCAGCTTGAGCACTTCGTCGAACAGGCGTGCGGCTGGTATCTGGTCGAGCAGATCACGGCAGCGTCCAATTGCTGCCAGTGCGCCGGTGTCGATGGTGAAGCCGAGCTTGGCTGCGAAGCGTGCCGCGCGAAGCATCCGTACCGGGTCTTCCTGGAAGCGCGTCACCGGATCGCCGATGACGCGCAGCACGCGGGCTTCGAGGTCGGCCACGCCACCGCTGAAGTCGAGCACGGTGTCGCTGTCGGGATCGTAGTAGAGCCCATTGACCGTGAAATCGCGTCGTAATGCGTCTTCCTCGACCGTGCCGAACACGTTGTCGCGCAGCAACATCCCCGATTCGGCGTAAGCGGCCGCGTTCTCCGGCAGCTCTTCTTCATCATCGGAATCGAAGTCGGCGCTGTGGTGGCCGCGGAAGGTCGACACCTCGATGACATCGCGGCCGGAGCGCACGTGCACGATCTGGAAACGTCGCCCGACGATGCGCGAGCGGCGGAATATGCTGCGGATTTCGTCAGGGTGCGCGCTGGTGGAAACGTCGAAGTCCTTCGGCTCGTATCCGAGCAGCAGGTCGCGCACGCAGCCGCCGACGAGATAAGCCTCGTACCCGGCATCGCGCAGTTCGCGATACACCCACAACGCCTGCGCAGGGATCGACTGCGGCGGGATGCGGTGTTCACCGGCGCCATAGCGGCGACAGCGTGACGCGGCGTTCGTCCGCGGAGACTCGTCTACGGCCTGATTCAACGGCGTGTGCTTTCCTGGCGAAATGAAACGGAGCGCGAGTTTAGCACAGGGGTGTGGCGGGACCTGGAGGAAAGCATGGTGCGGGAGTCTTGCCGGACCCCAGAAACAGCAACGGGGAAGTTGCCTTCCCCGCACAGGTCTCAACCCGATCAGTGTTATTGTTGTGTCGTTGTTGTTATGGCTGCAGTTAATCACCAGCACGTGGGCACGACAAGAAATTTTTTCAAGCTGCTGTTGTGTTGAGAACAAACGTAACAGAGGGGTCTGCGAAGCCTGCGATGGCGTTACCGTTGTGCCGATTGCGCCGCTTGATCACAGGTGTGAACGTCCGGCAGCAGCGCTCCATGCTCAGCCCGAATGTTGTACTGCCTCTTCTTCGTCGCTGCTGCCCTTGCGTCGCGGGATGCCGAAACGCTGGCGTCGCTCCCACAGACACTTGCGGCTGACGCCGAGTTTGCGGGCAAGTTCGGTCTCGCTCATGTGATTCTGGTGTTGCAGCACGAAACGCTGGAAGTACTCTTCCAGCGACAGGCCTTCCTGCGGGTCGTCCGTGCGTGCAACCGGAGTGGTGACGGTGACGTCTGCGCTCGTGGCTCCCGTTCTGTTCGGCGCTTCGAGTGCCAGTGCGGACTCGCCTATTTCATCATCGTCGTCGAGAATCACGGCACGCTCGATGGCGTTCTCCAGTTCGCGTACATTGCCTGGCCAGTCGTATGCGGCAATTGCTCGCAGTGCGTCGCATGTGAAGCGCAGCGTGGTGCGTTCGTGGCGCTGGCAGGCGTCCTTCAGCAGATGGTTGGCGATCGCGATCACATCGTCGCCCCGTTCGCGCAGCGGAGGCAGCGTCAGTTCGACGACGTTGATGCGGTAATAAAGGTCATCACGAAAACACCCTTCTGCGCACAGTTCGCGCAGGTTGCGCTGCGTCGAGCACAGGATGCGCACATCGACGGCGCGCGTTCCCGGCAGCCCGCCGCCGTGGATCTCTCCGCTCTGGATGAAGCGCAACAGGCGTGCCTGCGCACCGACCGGCAGTTCGCCAATCTCGTCCAGATACAGCGTGCCGCCGTTGGCTGCTTCGATCACGCCACCCGATGCGCGATCGCTGCCGAACAGTTCGGACTCGATCAATGCTTCCGGGATTGCTGCGCAGTTCACCGTGATCAGCGGTTGCGCAGCGCGCTTGCTGGCACGATGGATCGCACGCGCGACGAGTTCCTTGCCGGTGCCGGTTTCGCCCTGGATCAGCACCGGCGTCGAGGTGGGTGCAACCCGGCGAATCCGTTCGAGCACGGCGTGCATCGCCGGGCACGAACCGATCATGGATTCGGTGAGTGCCGACATGGCGGTGGCTGACACGGCATCGCGTTGCGGTGCCTGCTGCGCGCTGGCGCGTTCGCGCAGGATGCGCTTGATGGTTGTGATCAGATCATTGTGATCGAAGGGCTTTGCAATGTAGTCGACGGCGCCCTGGCGCATCGCATCGACTGCCGAGCGCAGGCTGGCATAGCTGGTCATGATCAGCACCGGAACATCGCCCGCGCGTCGGATCAGTTCCGTGCCCGGAGCGCCAGGAAGGCGCAGGTCGCTGATGATCAGACTGAAACGGTCGAGGCGATAATTCTCTTCGGCCTCCTTGACGGAGCCTGCCTCGAAAACCTGATATCGGTTGCGCTCCAGCAACCGTCTGAGCGCTGTGCGGATCACCGTTTCGTCTTCGACGACGAGTATGTCAGCCACTGCTACTGCCTCGTGGATCGCGACACCCGGAGCGAGAACATAGCGTCAACGTGCAGGGATTTCCAGTCCCGGCCGCGATGCGGTGGCGTTCGGGAGGCGAATCTCGGCGCGTGTCCCGCGTTGCGCTGTCGCATCGACCGGGCTTCGCAACGCCACCGTGCCACCCATGTCGCGCACGATCGAGTACACCAACGACAACCCGAGCCCGGTCCCCTCGCCCGGTGACTTGGTGGTGTAGAAGGGTTCGAAGACCTGAGCAAGCTGTGCTGGCGGAATTCCGCAGCCGTCGTCGGTCACCGTGATGAGTGTGGTTTCGCCCTGGTCCAGTGCGTTCACGCGGATCTCTCCGCCGATCGCACTGGCTGCGCGTGCATTGCTCAGCAGGTTGATGAAAACCTGCAGCAGACGCTGACCGTCGCCGCGTACACAGATCGATGGCGGACACAGGTTCAGAAAGCGCACCTGGCGCGCGTTGTGGTCGAGTCCGAGCAGGTAAATTGCCTCATCCGCGCACTGCGCCACTGCCACCGCCACCGGTTCGGATGCGCGATTGGCACCTGTGTGGGCGAAGCCCACCAGTGCGTGGACGATGTTGCTGATGCGCTGAGTCTGCTCGAGGATCATGCGCGCCGATTCGCGTTCACCCTCGATCGAGCTCTCTGCCAACAGGTTCTGCGCAAGAAAATCGATACCGGTGACGGGATTGCCGATCTCGTGTGCGACGCCGGCCGCGAGGCGCCCGATCGAGGCCAGGCGCTCGGTGTGCAGCAGTTCATCCTGCAGGCGCTGCGTCTCGGTGGCGTCTTCGAGCAGGATGAAACGCGCGTCCCCGGCGTGCCCCCCACCGGGTGCGGTGGCTGCGGTCTTGTGCAACGACAGGCAGAGCCTGCTGTTGCGCGTGGTGACGCGGTGCTGGTGGAGGTGCGGTTCGCCCGACTCCAGAAAGCCGGCCAGCAGCGCGCCCCAGGGATCAGGCAGGCCCTCGAGCGTCGAGCCGAGCACCGCGCGGGCGTCGATGCCCGTGATTCGCTGCAGTGCCGCGTTCCACATCACGATCTCGCCACGTGCGTTGGTTCCACAGACACCGATCGGCAGTTCGTAGAGCGTGTCGCGGTAGAATCGGCGCAGTGCGTCGAGTTCGGCGGTGAAACCGGTGAGGTGACGCTGGTATCCCTCGAGGCGCGACTCGACCAGTGCCAGGTCTCCGGTCGAATCGCTGTCTTCCTGTGCGTAAGGCGCGCTGCGGTTGATCAGCTCCATCGCCACTTCGACGCCCAGCAGTCGCGAGAGGTTGGCCTCGATTCGCTCGCGCAGGCGCCGCATCGCGTAAGGCCGCGCTTCGTCGGTGGCGTAACCCAGATCACGCAGCGCGCGCTCGACTTCACGTCGGGCGCGTTCGGCGCCCAGTGCGGAACCCAGTCCGGCGATGAAGTCCTCGGGTGAGCGTGCCAGCAGGCGGTGGCGTGCCGCACCACTCAGGTTGTCCAGGCTGCAACTCAGGGCCGCCTCGTGCTCCTCTCTGCTTTGTGTGCTGACACGCGACAGTACGAACAGCAGCCCCGCATTGATCGCCACACTGTTTACCGCTGCGGCGGCCCACGGGTTGCCGTCGATTGTGAACGGCAGCAGCGCGTGAATGGTCCCGAGGAGCGAGTCGGGTGCCGGGTCGAGCAGTGTCAGCAGCCAGACCGCGTAGCCAGCGGCCAGTCCGCAGAGCAGCCCGATGCGGTTTGCGCGTGGCCAGTACAGCAGCGCCAGCAGACCGGGGAAGAATTGGCACGCAGCGACGAATGCACTGAGGCCGAGTGTGTCGACGATGCCTTCGTCGGGCAGGCGTGCAGAGATCAGGTAGGCCGTAAAAATCAGCATGGCGATCAGCACCGAACGTGCTCGCGTCAGACGGCGGTACGGATCGATGCGCTTGCCCGGGCGATAAAAGGGAAGGAGCAGGTTGTTCAGCGTCGCGGAGGCGAGTGCCAGTGTGCAGACCACGATCATCGAGGTTGCGGCGGAGATGCACGCGATAAAGGTCAGCAGACCAACGGCGACATTGTCGGTCTGGGCTCCGATTGCAATGAATTCGAAGGAGCCGGTACTGCCGAGGCGCATCTCTGCCCACAGCAGCGGCAGCACCGGCAGTGACAGCAGCAACAGATATGCCGGGAAGCCCCAGCTCGCACGCGCCACCGCGCGTGGGCTGGGGTTTTCGTACAGTGCCAGGTGAAACAGTTCCGGCAGGCCAACGATCGCAGCGAAAAACGTCAGCGTCATCATGTGCGATGAGGTCGAGCGCATGCTGGCGTGCAGCGAATCGACGAGTTCCGGGTGTGCCTGCAGCCACGCGGACAGGCCTGCGCTGCCGCCGTGCACCTGCGTCAGCGCAAAGAAGCCGAGCGCGAGGAAGCAGCCGAGCTTCACCAGCGACTCGAACGCCATGGCGACCACGAGTCCGTTGTGGCGCTCCTTCTCCGAAATCGGACGGGCACCGAAGAGGATCGCGAAGACGGCGATTGCTCCGGCCACAGCCATCCCGAGCTGTGCGGACGGCGGCCCCGTGATGCTTTCGCCGAACATGCGTGCAACGAGTCCGGACACGAGCTTGATCTGTACTATCAGCAGCGGCATGGCAGCGACCAGCAGGCCGATCGTTGCGATTGCGCCGACGTGCGCTCCGCGGTAACGAAACGCGAGCAGATCGGCGAGGGAGGAGAGCTGGAAGCGCCGGCAGATCCGCCACAGCGGCATCAGCAATAGCGGCGCAAACAGGAACAGCATGCCGGTTCCGGCGAAATAGCCGAGGTAGCCGTAGCCGAAATGCGCTGCCAGGCTGATGCTGCCGAAGAGCGGCCACGCGCCGGCGACGACGCCCAGGGACAGCGTGTAGACCAGCGGGTGGGAGGCGATCGATTCGGGCAGCAGGCCGCGGTCGGTCGCCCAGGCAATCGCGAACAACAGCGACAGGTAGCCGATGCCGACGAGGGTCAGTGTGGCGTAGTCAAGCGTCATCGCCTCGCCCCCGGTACAGCGTGATGCCGGATATCGCGATCACGATCGCCCAGATGATATGCGGTCGGTACCACTGCGTGCCGCCAGCCACGACCCAGTCGGTCATGGTCGGCATGAACACATACAGCAGCACCAGAACCAGCAGCAGGATCCTGTTCAGATACATGGAAGGTCGCCGGATCGGGTCGGGCGATCTTAAAGAGGCGCGCGTGCGCTTGCCAAGCGCACGCCTTGCAGCATCAGGCTGTCGTGTGCCAATCGGTATCCGGCACGCTGACGCAGTGCCAGCGTGCGATGGCCCAGCGCAGGATGGCGTCGCAGTCGTGCTCGAGGTCCGCCGGTGGCGGGGGCTGGCCGAGCGCGCGCAGGCACTGCAGCAGGTTGCGTGCCGGCAGGGTGTCGTCGAGCGCCGGTGCGTGGTCGAGCAGCCAGAGGAGGCGGCGCTGGTGCGCGA
>DAOLKH010000110.1:0-6246 GCA_035331685.1 Pseudomonadales bacterium | reverse complement strand
GTCGCGACGAGGTATACGAGGCAGTGTTCCGCCGCACCGGCATCGTTCGCGTCTACACGCTGACCGAACTGTTCAACGCCGCGGAAACCCTGAGTCGCATACGCAAGCTGCGCGGCGAGCGGCTCGCGATCCTGACCAACGGTGGCGGACTGGGGGTACTCGCAGCCGATGCGCTCGGGGCGCTCGATGGCACACTGGCCACGCTTGACGAGAAGACGGTTGCCGCACTCGACGCGATACTGCCGCCGAACTGGTCACGCGCAAACCCGATCGACGTGATCGGCGACGCACCTCCGCAACGCCTCGCGCATGCTGCCGACATCATCGCAGCCGATCGCGGTGTGGACGCCGTACTGGTGGTGCACTGCCCCACCGCAGTCTGTCCGGGCGTGGAGGCGGCACGCGCGATTGCCGAGGTCTTTGCGGCACGGCGCACGACGCAACTGCTGACGAGCTGGGTAGGCGGTGCGACCGCGCTGGATGCACGCAAGGTATTCATCGCAGCCGGAATTCCGACCTATCCGACGCCCGAACAGGCGGTCCGCGCCTTCATGCATGCAGTCGCCCACGCGCGCGGCCAGCGCATCCTGATGGAAACGCCGGAGCTCGCACCGCAGACGCGCACGCCCGAAATCCGCGTGGTCGCCGAACTGCTCGCACAGGCGCGCAGTGAAGGACGCGAGTGGCTGGACAGCAGCGCCACGCGGCGTGTGCTGCAGGCCTATGGTTTTCCGGTGGTCGAAGCATTCAATGTCGAATCACCTGCAGAAGCCGCTGCAGCGGCTGCACGCATCGCAGCTCCCGTGGCGTTGAAGATTCGCTCGCCGGACATACCGCACAAGACCGACTTCGGCGGCGTGGTGCTTGACCTGGCCGACCCGGAGGCGACCCGTGCCGCCGCCGAGGCGATGCGCACGAGCATCGCAGCACGGCTGCCGAGCGCGCGCATCGAGGGTTTCAGCGTCGAACGCATGGTGCATCGGCGCGGCGCCTACGAGCTCATCATCGGCATGAGTTCGGACCCGCAGTTCGGCCCGGTGCTGGTGTTCGGCCAGGGCGGCACGGCAACCGAAACGATCGCCGATACCGCACTTGCCCTGCCGCCGCTGAACGTGCACCTCGCACGCACGCTGATCGGCCGCACACGCATCGCACGACTGCTCGGCGGAGCGCGCGGCATGCCGGCAGCAAATCTCGACGCGATCGCGCTCGCGCTGGTAAAGCTGTCGCAGCTCGTGTGCGATTTCGGCGACATCGCCGAAATGGAGATCAACCCGCTGCTCGCGGATGGGCACGACGTGGTCGCAATAGACGCGCGCATCCGCCTCGGCGAGGTCGCCGACGCTGGAACCGATCGCCTGGCGATCAAGCCCTATCCGCGTGAACTCGAGGAAGACGTGCCGCTTGCCGACGGGCGGGTGCTGTGGCTGCGCCCGGTGCTGCCGGAGGACGAGCCGTCATTGCGCCGGGCCTTCGAGAGCCTGAACGCGGACGAGATCTACCTGCGCTTCTTCGCCCCGATCAAGGCGATGTCGCACGCAATGGCCGCACGCTTCACGCAGATCGACTACGACCGCCAGATGGTGCTGATCCTGACCGATCATGGCGCGCCGGGAACGACCGAGTTCTACGGCTCGGTCAACATCGTCTGCGACCCTGACCTGCAACGCGCGGAGTATGCGATCCTGGTGCGCCACGACATGACCGGAATGGGTCTTGGCACGCTCCTGATGCGCCGCATCATCGCCTACGCACGCGAGCGCGGCATCGGTGAAATCTTCGGCGATGTGCTGGTGCAGAACCACAGCATGCTGAATCTCTGCACGCAACTCGGTTTTCGCATCGAGGCTTCCAGCGGGGACCCCGGCGTGGTCACGGTGCGCCTGGATCTGGGCGACACGCGCATCGGCTGATCGCCTCGCGTTCAGTGCCGATGCCAGGCTGCCGCAAACCTGTGGATCAGCCCGGTGTCGTATTTCGCGTCGGCGATCAGCACATCGGCATCCACCGATGCGAGTACGTGTCCGTCGGTCTCGACCACGAAGAAGTGGGGGAACAGCTCGAACTCGGGGAATGCGGCGAGGAAGGCCTCATTGGTGTTGTCATCGCCGTAGTACACCCGCAGCAGTTCGAATTCGCCGTACAGCGTGCGCGCCGCTTCGGCGTCGGAACGCAGATGACGATCGAGCAGGAAGCACCACACGCACCAGTCGCCACCGACCATGACCAGCACGCGCTTGTCGCTGGCCGCAGCGGCTGCAAGCGCGCGGCGCAGGTCACGTGCCGGGTCGCGAGTGGCATCGAAGCGCAGCGAGTAGTCGGCTGGCGCCTGATCCGCCGCGGTGCGTGACTCGCCCGGCACAGCAGCGGCGTCCTGCGCGTGCGTCGGCAGCGCCCGCGCCAGCATCAACAGCAGTGCGAGGGCCGGGAACGACCACAGAAAAATACGCCTCGGCGGCACACACCCGGCCCTGTTCACGACAATTGCCTTACAATCCCTCGACCGATACATCATCAAACCATCCCGCGGAGGCTATCCATGGCACTGAACCTCGAAGACTGTCACGCGATCGAGCAGCTACTGCATCGCTACTGCCACAACGCAGACTACAGCCCACCCGAAGCAATGCGCGCAATCTTCACCGAAGATGCGGTATTCGAGCTTGGAGCGATGAACGTGCGCTGCGAAGGCTTCGACGCGATCCTCGCCTTCTTCCAGAATGCGCGCGGCTCGATGCCACCGGCGCAGCATGTTATCAACAACCTCGTCCTCGAGGGAGATGGCGATTCGGCGCAATCCTCCTGCTACGTGCAGGTGATCACCACATCCGATGGCGAACCACGAATAATGATGACCGGACGCTACATCGACACCCTGCGGCGCACGACGGACGGTTGGCGACTCGCACAACGCATCGTCAGCAACTGAGCACGCGCCGCCAGTCACCCCGTACACGGCGCCGTCGGCACGCCGGAATTCAACCGGCGCCGGCGGCGTCGTGGCACACCAGCACCTCGTCGAGCAATGTGGTGGCATAGCAGCCGGGAGGCAGGCCGAACGACAGTACGACCGCCGCCTCCCCGATCCATTCCCATGCGAGATCGCGCGGCAACACACGCAATGCGCGCCGCTCCTGGCGCAGACCAGCATTGACCAAACCCTGCGCAAAGTCGGGAAAACGCCCCGCTACTGCCCGCTCGAGCCCGGCAATCACGCCGCCAGCCGGGCTGTCGCCGGCACCCCACAAGGGACCCGTCGGATGCAGTTCACCGGCACGAACCCGTGCCTTGAGCGTGGCGTCGATCTCCGGCGCCTGGAAGTAGCTGCCGCGCCCATCGGGCATCAGCGCATCCCCCGCGCACGCCGTGCACCAGGAGCCGTCGCCGACACGCTCCGCCAGCACCGCATTGAAGATCGCTGCGCGAGCGGTCGACAACAGCAGACCGCGCAGCTTGCGGTCCGTAACCCGTCGGGTACCGGCGAACCATTCGTGCGCCAGCACCAGGTTGTTGCCGCCACGACCGAAACGCTGCACCCCGAAATGGTTCGGCGCTCCGTGCACGGCAAGCTCCGCCAGTCTCCGATCCAGCAGCGAACGCTCCCCCGTGAAATCACGTATCACGATGCGGAACCGGTTTGCGCGCAGACCGCCAATCGCGAGCTTGCGACGACGCCGGCGCGTCTCGAGCACCTGTACCGACGGCGGCAGCCCGTCGAAGCACGGGTCTGCGCGTCCCGGCAGATGCAGGCTGAACCATTGCGTGGTGAGCGCATGGCGATCCTTGCGCCCCGCATAACCGACGTCACGCACGCGGATTCCCGCCGCACGTGCAAGCAGTGAAGCGACGTGATCGGTGTTCTCGCCGGCCTTGCGCACCAGCAGCCAGAGGTGCTCTCCGCCGCTGTCGTCGTCCATCTCGATATGCTCATCGACCACGAAATCGGCAACGGCGGCGCGGATCGTGCCACTGCCGGCCAGCGGTCCGGCCCGCGGATGCCAGCGGTCTTCCACCACCGAACTCATTGTCCGCGGATCCCGCAGGCGCAAGCGTTCATCGACACGTTCTCCAGCCCCCCATGACACGCACGGACACCGCGTACACACATCGCATCAGCGACTTGTCCTGATGTTCAACGACGAGCCGATCGCCGCAAGGAAGGCATTCTCCGCACGCAGATCCTCCTCGACCAGCGGATGCCTGCGCAACCACGCCGCGGGCAACTCGATCTCCCAGCCCTTTCGCACCGGAACGAGGCGCAGCGCCGGCAGGCGCTGATCGGCGCGCATGCGGTTGAACAGGCACGCCAGCCGCAACACCAGCACCAGCGTCCAGTCAGCCTCGAAGCCGTAGCTGTTCACCTCGGGCGTGCGCAGCTTGCGGCGATGGTTCAGCACCAGGAAGCTCAGCATCTTCTGCTCGCTGCGCGAGAATCCCGGCATGTCGGCGTGTTCGAGCAGATACGCACCGTGGCGGTGGTAGCCGTTGTGCGAGATCGTGAGCCCCAGTTCGTGCAACTGTGCCGCAGCGACCAGCACCTGCTGCGCGAAGTTGCGCTCGGTACGCAGCCGCGGCAGAACCTGTGGCAGCAGCGCCTTCGCGACCCGCTCGACGCGCATCGCCTGGCGGCGATCGATGTTGAACTGCCGCCCCAGGTAGTCGATCGTCTGCCGCCGCGTGTCCTCGTGCTCGCCCTGGTCCGCCAGTTCGTAGAGCACGCCCTCCTTCAACGCATAATCCGACACGTGCATGCGCTGGATATCCAGCTCGATGAATGCGGCATGCAGTATCGCCACTCCGCCGGGAAACACCGGCGCACGTTCGCTGCTGACTCCCAGCGTCTCCAGCGCGGCAATCCGGCGCTTGCGCAACAGCCGCTCGACCAGCGCATCGAGCGCGTCGCGCGTGATCGTGTGTTCACCCGGATTGAAGCGTTCGATCAGGTTGGCCACATGGCGAATCGTACCGGAGGTGCCGACTGCCTCGTCCCAGCGCGCCGCACCGTGGCCATCCGCAAGATGCTGGATCTCCGCGCGCGCCAGCGTCAGCGCGCGCTCGTAGCGCGAGCGCGTGATGCGTCCATCGGCGAAGAATTTCTCGCTCATCGAGACGCAGCCGATGAACAGGCTCTCGATGCGCTTCGCCTTGCGCCGCCCGACGATGAACTCCGTGGAGCCGCCGCCGATGTCGATCACGAGTCGGCGCAGCGCGTTGCTGGCGTGCCCCTTGACGACGCCGAGAAAGATCAGTCGCCCCTCCTCCTGGCCGCTGATCACGTCGATCGGTACACCGATGATCTTCTCGACCCGCTCGAGAAATGCATCGGCGTTGGCGGCGGTACGCAGCGTATTGGTGGCGACCACGCGCAGGTTCGTACGCGGCACATTGCGCAACTGCTGCGCAAACGTGGTCAGACTGTCGAGCGCGCGCTGCATGGCCTTCTCGTCCAGCCTGCCGTCCGTGCCCAGTCCCTGCGCCAGACGTACCATATCCTTGCGCCGGTCGAGCATGACGATACGACCCGCCTCGAGCCGCCCCACCAGCAGGTGAAAGCTGTTCGATCCGAGGTCCAGCACGGCACAGACGGGACCGGTCGTCTCGTTCATGTGAGGTATTTCCGTGGCATTGCACTGAAGGCTGTAATAAAACAGCCATCGGGAGCGGTCCGACGGGCAATCGCCGACGCGCGGCGGCCCAGTTTAATCGCTGACGGTGCATTTTCAATTGTCGCCATCGAGCTGCGGATTTCCGATGCCATCGAAACGCAAGACACTTCCGCTCCATCCGAAGGAGCTCAGCTGGCTCTCGTTCAATGCACGCGTGCTGCAGGAAGCCGAAGATCCCGAAGTGCCACTGATCGAGCGCGTGCGCTTCATGGGCATCTTTTCCAACAACCTCGACGAGTTCTACCGGGTCCGCTATGCCGATGTGCGACGCCTGGCCGCATTCGCCAAGGGACGCGAGAAGGCAGGCTGGGAGCAGCTGCTCGACGACATCCGTGACGCGGTCGGCGACCTGCAGATGCGCTTCGATCACGTGTACCGGACCTGCCTCGCGGAGCTGCGGGCAAACAGCATCTATCTGATCGACGAGCGCCAGATCGACGAGCCGCAACGCGATTTCGTGCGCCGCTATTTCTTCGGTCGCGTGATGCCGGCGCTGTCGCCGATCATCCTCAGCGACAATTCGCCGATTCCGCAGCTCGAGGACGGCTCGATCTACCTTGCGGTACGACTGCAGCTCGCG
>DAOLKH010000109.1:0-6298 GCA_035331685.1 Pseudomonadales bacterium | reverse complement strand
CGTACGCTGCAAGGCTTTCAGGGGCCTGAATCAGAGACGAAGTGCGGAACTTGGGGGGGTAGACTTCCCGAACGCAACGTAAGTGCCCGTACACCCGGGTCCGAAGATCGTGGACAGGTTCAGGCAGTGCACATCAGCCCTGCGTCAGCCCCAGCCACATGCGGATCTGTGGATCACGCTGCAGGCCGATCAGCAGGGAAGCGCCGGCATCGCGCAGCGCGACCACGGTTGCGGCGCGGATCGCATCCTCGTCCGATGTCAGCACTGCGGTGGGTGTCTTGCCGTAGGCGGTGAAGTTCCAGTGCCCCAGCGGCTCTCCTGCCGCATCGCGGATTTCCAGATCGTACTTGATCCAGATCTCGAAGACCTTGGCGCGCGTGTCGGCTGGCAGTGCGAACTGGAACTCGGCGACGCGTGGCACGATGATCGCCTGGACTCCTGCCGGTGCACCGCTTGGCTGCGGCAGTTCGTGCAGTTCGCGGAACGCGCTGTGAAGCACGCTGCGAAACGCCTGTATCTGTGGATGCCCCAGGTTGATCGTCCATTCCTGTCCGGAAGGACCTGGACGCTTTTCCTTGTGCGTGAAGGTGGTGAATTCGGGCGTGAAATGGACAGCGGTCGCAATGGGCAGCGGGTCGACGAGTGCTGCGGGAAATTCGTCGAGCGCCTGCATGTGCACCACGTGCGGGCCGCAGGCGTTCAGGGTGAAGGCAGCCAGCAGCATCGCTGTCCGGAGCCACGGGAGGTGGTGAGTTGTCCGCAGACGCCCGAGTAGTGCAGTCACCTGATGTCCTCCAGTCCCACGAAGCTGCCGCCGTTGCGCCAGGCGAGTTCACGCATCAGTGAGGCGAAGCGGATTCCGGTGACCTGCTGGTTTGCCGGCGCCGCCTTGAACACGGTCGGAAAACCAATGCCGTGGATGCGCACCAGCCGCTCGCCGCCCGACCTGGCGTTGATGCGGTCGACTTCATCGATCACGCGTGCGATCGAGTTGCCGGTGAATTCGTCTCCCAGCACGTAGATGCTGATGCGTCGTCCCGGCTCGTGGAAGGCACGTATCGCCGCGACTATGCCTTCGACCGGGCTGCTGTTGCTGTAGGGGGTCCAGTTCGCGAAGCGGCTGATGATCGCGCGCCGTCGTGATGGTGTATCCGGAATCCACTGGCCGCGGTAGCTCGAGAACATGTATTCGCCTTCGTCGCTCAGCACCTGGATGCCCTTCACCTTCGGGTAGATGTCCAGGATGTGGATCATCTCGCGCTGCGCGCGCGCCCACGCGTAGTTGTACATGCTTCCCGAGGTGTCGATCACGAAGATCACGTATTCGCTGTCGATCGGAATGCCGCCGATCGTATCGTCGCGGCGTTTGCCCTGGGCATCCAGCAGACGTTTCATCTCGTCGGTCAGGCGCTGCCTGGCGCTTTCGAGTTGCCCGACCAGCCGGCTTTCGACGGTGTCTGCGGTGTTCTGGGCCTTGGTCTGGCCGCGCACCGTGGACAGGTCTCCCTGCAGGCGCGCCACGGCCTCCAGCACTTCCGAGAGCTGTTCGCGCCGTGTGTTCAGCTCGCGCTCGAGCACCACCGACTCGCCGCGCAACTCGTGCAGTTGCTGCTGCAGCGCGGCGATACGTCCGTGCATGTCGCGCGTATCGCGTTCCAGCACCCGCGGTTCGCTGATGCGCGTGATCATCAACAGCAGGATGATCGCGCCGAAACCACAGCAGATCACGTCGAGAAACGACAGGCTGAATTCCTCGCTGCCGCGCCGCCGTTTCTTCATGGCCAGTCCTGCGCCGGAGAGAGGAACGCGCCGCGCGTTGCGATGGCGAGCTGCCAGAACGCCGACGCCGCCATCGGGTCGCCTTCCATGGGGGCCAGGATCACGTTGACCGGTATGCCACGCGGCAACGCTGCCAGCGCCTGGTTGAAGTATTTCATGCGGTCACGGCCGTTCACCTTCGCCGGCGGCGCACCGCTGCCCTGGGTCGGCAGCCCGTCGGTGATCAGATAGATGTTGTCAGGAGCAGGCTTCATTGCCGCCACGGCCTGGAACGCGGCGAGCAGGCTGGTACCACCGGCAGGCGTGATCTTCTCCAGCGCATCCACGGCACGCCCGAGCTGTTCGCGGTCACCCACCGCCAGCCATTTGCCGGCGGTTTCGGGCAGTGCGGGCTTTGCCTCGGTGCCGAACAACAGGATCTGGTACTCGGCGGTGGGTGGAAAGCGTGCACTGATCCAGTTGACGGTAGCCACCGCACGTCGCCATTTTGCCGCTCGCCGCTGCACCGGCTCCGGCATGTTGCGCAGCCGAATGATGTTCACCAGCGAGTGATCGAGCATGCTGGCCGAGCGGTCGAGCAGCACCACGATCCGCTGGCCGCCCAGCTTCAGGCCGGTGAGGTACTGGCGGTCACCGTCGCCTGTGAAGCGACGCACGTCGGAGCCGCTCTGCTGATCGACTTCGGCACGCAGTGCTTCGTTGCGCTGCTCGAGTTCGCGCAGATCGGCCTTGAGCTGGTTCAGGTGTTCGCTGCGTGCACTCGTGTCATTGCGGTCCCTGGCGATTTCCACGCGTTGCTGGCGAATCTGTTGCTGCAGTTCGCGCGAGCGCCCGTGTGCCTCGGTCGTGGATTCGTCGATCATCGCGATCGTGTTGCGCAGTTCGACGAGCTTTTCCTGGCCTTCGCGCACTTCGCGATCGAGGAACTCGGCCTCTGCCACCAGTTCGCGACTGGCTTCCTGCCGGCGCTGTTCGCCTGAATGGTCGATCACCAGGAAAACCAGGATCGTCGCACCGAAACCACACGACATGATGTCGAGGAACGACAGGCTGAAGATGGAGAATTCGCGTCGTTTACGCGCCATCGCTGCCGATCGTCAATTCCGCCACCAACTGCAGCACGTCGTCTCCGCCGTCGGGCTGCAGGTGTTGCCCGGCACGAATCGGTGACGGTGCGCGCACCGGTCGGCCGTCGAGTCGAAGCGTAGCGCCGGAAACCGGCGCGAGCACCCATTCGGAGCCTTCCCAGCGCAATGTGCCGGCAAATGTGTGCGGCATGCGCCGCGACAGCGTCCAGCCGTTGCGGTCACGGTGCAGATAGAGGCTGCCGGGCTCGAGTCGCAGGGCGCGCTCTCCGATCACCAGGTGGCTAGGTACCGCAGGCATCGCCACGGACGGGGCGTTGGCCGGTGCTTCGCGCACAGTATTGCTGCGTTCGCCCCCCGGATTGACGGATCCAGGGGTCTCACCGTTCGCGGGAAGCCGGGTCACGAAGCGCAGCGCTTCGTCGTCGCTGCAGATCAGCGCTTCGTGCCGCAGGCAGCCGCGGATCGTCGCCTCCGGGTCGAGCCGGGTGAGCGCCGGCAATGCACTCTCGATGCGTGGCAGCGCTGCGAAGCGGGCGCTGGCGAGCAGCTTCGCTCCGGCGAGTTCACTGCGTACCGCTTCCTCGATCTGGGCGTAGACGGGCTGCGCGGCATCGAGCACCTCGCGTGCGCGCAGTTTTGCGTGATAGCTCGTGCCGGCGCTGCGCAGTTCGACGGACACGTCGTCGCTGTCATGCAGCGTGCCGAGCCACTGCGGAATGTGATCGTAGAGTTGTTGCTCGGTCGCCGCGGCGTGCATCGGGTCGAAGCGGCTGTGCCGGATGAAGAGTCGCGTCAGCAGTTGTGCCCACAGCTCGTATAACTGCACCAGCCCGCAGCCCGGCAGTGAACGCACGCGCTCGCGCGTGAGCATGTCGCCGTCCTGGCCGATGCGTGTCAGCACGCACTGATGCAGTTGCAGGTCGAGGTGCAGCGCCTCGCCGCCGAGCGCAACGGTGCTTGCTGCGGCCAGGGCGCTGTCGGTGAGGCCGACGGCGCGAAACGAGGTACGCTGCGCGATGCCGAGCAGCACGCCAAGCTGTTCGCGGCTGAAGCTGCCCGGTACCGCGAGGATCACGCGCTGGGGGTTGCCGGCGGTGGCAGCCAGTTGTTGCAGTTGGGCCCATGCAAGGTCGGCATGGTGGCGTGCGTGGTTGCGCGCATCGTGCAGTGCCTCGGTTCCGAGGCGCAGCCAGAACTGGTTCAGCGTATGGCGCGGTTCGCTGCGTGCGCGTGCCTGGGCCGCGTCGCCGGTGATCACCTCGTGGCGCGTGACGGTCGCATAGCCGGGACTGCGCAGGGCGGGTGTGCTGCCGTCGCCGAGCAGCAGTGCGCTGTCGTTGAGTTCGAGCACCCAGGTATGCATGCTCAGACCTCCCGCGTGACCTTCAGGTGCCCGAGCAGGCGCTGGTCACAGTAGGTTTGCGCATCGAGCACGAGTCGCTCCTGCTGCAACTGCAACTGGTGCATCAGGAACATCAGCAGGATGCTGATCACCAGCGCGACGAAGGTCGAGTTGAAGGCGACGCCCAGTGCTGCCGTGACCCCGGTGATGTCGCCTTCGACCGCGCGATGCGCCTGCGTCAGCGCCATGCCGATACCGCGTACCGTGCCGATGAAGCCGAACGAGGGAATTGCCCAGGCGATGTAACGCACCATCGAGAGCTCGGACTCCAGCCGCTCGCCCTCGGTTTCGCAGACCTCGCGGATCGAACTTGCTGCGTCCTGGATGCTGCGCGTGGCGGCGAAGCGTTGCAGTCCGGCGATCAGCGCGCGTGGCAGCAGTGCGCGTCCGTCCTCGGGTGGCAGTGCCTGGATCGGTCGCAGGTACTCGCGTGCGTCCTCCGGCAGGATGCTGGTTCCGCCCGGAACCTGTACCAGCGGTTTCTGCAGCAGCAGTTTCTCGTGATGCAGGGCAGTGCCCTTGTAGCCCATGATCGCGATCGACCACAGCATCAGCACGACGCAGATCTCCTGCTCGTAGTCCTTCATGATGATCCACACCGACGGTGCGTGCGCGCTGGTATCGCCGGCCGCAAGTCGCGCCTGCTCTGCCGCCAGCACGGCGTCGGCACCTGGAATCACGAACGTGACGTAAAAGGTGTGCACGATGATCAGGGCTACCAGCAGTGCGAACAGCTGGAACAGGAATTCGGAGGCGAAGAGACGTTTCATGGTGTGGTGGTCGTCGCTGTTCAGATGTCCGAAGGGAAGGATACGGAAAGATCCTCCTCGATGTTTTCGCTGGGGATGAAGCGGTCATCCTCGGGGTCACGTGCCGGCCGGCGTTGCGCCTCGCGAGCTGCACCCGTGCTCGCAGTACCCGGTGCCGGGGCTGTTTCCACCACAGCCGGCGGCTCCTGTGCAAGCACCGCTGCAGCGAGCAGCAGCGTGACCGTGAACACGAACGGGTGTTTCATTCGGCGTACCTTGCGATGCGGAAACCAAGATCCGGGCGAGCGTCCTTGCCGTAGTCTCGAAACGCCAGACGCAGCGAAGTGAGATCACCGTGGCGCCAACTGGCGCCGCGGATCACGTGCAGCTCGCCGGTCTGAGGGCCGAGCGGATCGCTGGCAGTCGCTGCCGGCAATGGTTCGTAGACATCGTTGACCCACTCGGCGGCGTTGCCGTCGAGGTCGAAAATGCCGTGGCGATTGGCTGCGAAGCTGCCGCGTGGGGCTGCGACGGGAAAGCCGTCGTCGTAGCCTGCGATGGTCTCGCCGAGCGCGGTCGCTCCGCTGCGGTCGGCAAAGTTGCCGGCGCGCGCGGGCGGTGGCAGCTCCTGTCCCCACCCGAAACGGCGCACCGAACCGTCGCCCGTCACGCTGGCTGCCCACGCCCATTCGGCCTCGCTCGGCAGGCGATAGCCGCGGCTGGCTGGGTCGAAACCGCTGACGTGGCCGTTCTGCACGCGGTAGAAGGGCAGGAGCTTCTCCTTTTCGCTCAGCCAGTTGCAGTAGAGTGCTGCGTCTTCCCAGCTCACGTTGACTGCCGGCAGATCGTCGCCGCCGAGTGCATTGCCCTTGAAGTCGGCCACGGCATGCGCGGGACGAAAGCGGCGGAATTCGGCGTTTCCGACTTCCTTCACGCCCAGAAAGAACGGACGCTGCAGCCGTATCTCGCGCAGCGCTTCGTTGGCGCGTCGCCCGGGTTCGCGCCGCGAGGATCCCATCGTGAATGGCTGTGGGTGCAGCAGCACCAGTTGCTGGCCTTCCGACGTCGTGATGTGTTCGCTGCGCTGCGCCGCCGCGGGCTTCGTTGCTGCTGCGACCGGCACCAGCTTCACCTCGATCCGCTGTGCGAAGTCCGGTCGTGGTGTGAAGCGCAACTCGCGTGGCTGGTAGCCGTTGCGTTGCACGCGCAGCGTGTGTTCCACCCCGGACAGCGTCAGCGTGCGCGTCTCGCGCGGGAGTGCACGCGCGTCGAGCAGCACG
>DAOLKH010000108.1:0-6311 GCA_035331685.1 Pseudomonadales bacterium | reverse complement strand
AGCGACCGCGTGCAGGCCGAGGGCGATCACGAAGCGTCGCCAGTCGATCTCTTCGTTGAACAGCCACGGGTAGAACCAGTGGCCGTCTGCGGTTTCGTAGGGAATCGCGAGCGCGTTGTCCGCTTCCTCGCGCGGGGTTTCCAGCGCCACTTCGGCTCCGCTCAGGCGTGCCTGCAACGGCAGTCCGTTGGCCCACAGGCCGTTCGCCAGCAGCGAGGTCGAGACCTTGCCACCACGCCCGGTGCGCTCACGCCGGTACAGCGCCGCCATCACTCCGCCGAACAGCGTCATCGCGCTGGCGTGGTCACCCCAGCCGAGCACACCGCCAACCGGCGCATGCCCTCGAAAGCGCACCCGGTCCATCATCCCGGAGCGCGCCCACCAGCCGCTGCGATCGAAGGCAGCCACGTTCGCGTGGGGTCCGTGTTCTCCATAGCCGGAAAGCTGGGCGTAGACCAGGCGCGGATTCAGCCCCTCGAGATCCTCCCAGCGCAAGCGCAGCTTCGCGAGCACCTCGGGCGGAAAGTTGGTCAGGAACACATCGGCCTGAGCGGCCAGGCGCTGCAGTACCGCATAACCTTGCGGCTGCTTGAGATCGAGCAACAGCGAGCGCTTGTTGCGCGCCGTGAGCTGCCATGCATAGTTCTCGTCTGCCTGCGGAAAGCCCGGAACATACTGCGCTGCCCAACGGAAGCCGTCACCGCCGGGGGGCGCTTCGACCTTGATCACATCGGCGCCGAAGTCACCCAGAACCGTCGCTGCGGCCGGAGCTGCAACCCAGCTTCCGCAGTCGATCACACGCAGCCCGTCCAGCAATAATTCTTCGTTATTCATCACCTTAACTCCATATTCTCAAGCACAACATAATGTCTTGTTCCTGCCCTGCACGACACCGGCACTTCTGCATTCCGTGACCGGCAACCGACGAAGCATCAGGAAGCGGCCCCGAGAAAATCCCGGGCAAGGCGCAGAAACACCGTCGGTTTCTCGGCGTGCAACCAGTGACCGGCACCGGCGATCACCTTCAACCGTGCGTGCGGAAACAGCCGCGCAGTCGCATCGCGTGCTGCCGCCGTGATGTAGTCCGAATGTTCACCCTTGAGGAACAGCACTGCCCCCTGGTACGGCGCGGTCGCCTGCGGTGCAGCCAGGATATCCGCATAGCCCTGCTCGATCGCGTCCAGGTCGAAGCGCCAGTGCCAGCGGCCGGCGTCATCCAGGACGCGATTCATCAGCATCAGAGCAACCACACCGGCTTCATCTATGTGCTGCTCGAGGATCCGGGCGGTAGCGCGGCGATCGGCGAGCGTATCGGCAGCGGCTTCCCGCAGCGCTGCAAGCAGGAGTTGGTGGTGTGGCTCGTAGTGCACCGGCGCGATATCCCCGACCACGATGCGCGTGACGCGTTGCGGGTGATCGAGCGCTGCCTGCATCGCCACCTTGCCGCCCATCGAATGCCCCAGCAGGGCAGCCTGCGCGATGCCGTGCGCATCGAGCAGGTGCATCACATCGGCAGCCAGATCGGAGTAGCACATTCCGGGTGCATGAAAGGAGCGCCCGTGATTGCGCAGATCCGGCAGCAGGACGCGCTGCGAGCGTGCAAGTTCGCGCCCGAGCGGCATCAAATTCGCAGACATCCCGAACAGGCCGTGCAGCAGAACCACGGTCTGTGCCCCCTCACCCAGCGACTGACAGTGCAGAAGCTGCCCTGACATCGTGTCCCTCCCGATGGCGCACATGCGCCAGCAATAAGGCGATCGGAGCACAGTGCGGTTCTCATTGGCAAGAGCCGTTGCTAGAATCCCGCGGCCATCCGGGCAAGCCTTCGCCGCGGCCTGCAACGCCGCGACGGAGTACTGGAATCATGGAAGCCAACGATGCGAACCCTGTACCTCTCGATCCTGTCCCTGTTCCTCATTGCCTGCGCCGGCAGCACCGGCAGCGACGGCAGTGGTGCGGCAACCGCCTATCAGGGCAGCTACGATGCCCGACTCGCCGACAAGACCCAATTCGGTCGTCTGGTCATCGCGACCGTGAACCTGGGCAAACCGAGCCGCGCGTATCTCGCAGCGCACGAAGCGCGCATCGATCGACTGGTCGCCGAAAGGCTCACCAGGGCCGGCTATCAGGTGCTGCCATCCGAATTGTTTGCCGAAGCGTGGAAGGACGGCGTGCGCAAATGGGGTGAACCGTACAACCCGGGAAGCGGCAAGCTGAACGAAACCGTGCTCCAGTACGTCCTGGCCGAGACGGCCAGCGCACTTGCCGCCGGCGGCCAGGTGCAGGCGATCGTGTTCACGAACCTCGAGGAAACGCAGGTGTACTTCTCTCCGAGCGGCAACCATTCCGCTCACTTCCTGGGTGTCACGCGGCGGCCGGCGGCACGCGGCGGCGATGGCGTACCCGCGGACTTCGACTGGATCCAGGGCGTCGACGCGGTGGGGCTCTACGTCAGCGTGTTCGACCTGAAGTTGCAGCGGCTGTTCAGCGGCGCCGGGGGCATCGAGGTCACCGAATACCTGAACCTGAAACCGTCAAAACCTACCTGGACTCGCGAAAAGACGGTGCTGAACAACGCGGGCTGGCTCGAGGAAGGCGTCGATCTTGCGCTGAAACCATGGATCCAGCGCTGAGGAAGGGTAGATAAGGGGAAGAAGATGCCGATGCGAGGCCAGCCCCGCATCGGCGCGAGCAATCAACGCAAGCCGGCGTTGATGCTGTCGAGTACCTTGGTACCCGGGCAGAGTTCCTTTTCGGTCAACGTGTTCAACGGGCGGCTCACCGTACCCAGGATTTCGTGCATTTCCTGCGCATCGCGGTCGATGTAGAGCAACCCGGTCAGCACCCGATCGCTGTCACGGTGTGCCGCGATCGCGTTCAGCGCCGCCTGCGAATCCTCGATATCGTACTCGTTGCTCTGCTTGTGCAGACGGATCACCGAACCGTCGTGCATGCATACCTCCTGCGTCGCACCGGCAGCGTAGCTGGTACGGATCTCCTCGCGCATCGGCACGAAATCAAGCGGAGTCGGATCCACGTGTTCGCGGGTGTACGCGTAGCTCTTGGTCGACCCTACGTGGTTGTTGAAGGTCACGCACGGCGAAACCACGTCGAGGAACGCAAATCCGCGATGCGTCAGCGCCGCCTTGATCAGCGGCACCAGTTGTTCACGGTCACCGCTGAAGCTGCGTCCGACGAAGGTCGCGCCGAGCTGGATTGCGACGCTGGCCAGATCGATCGGCTCGTAGGGATTCCGGAATCCCTTCTTGTTCTTCGAGCCGACGTCGGCGGTTGCCGAATCCTGGCCCTTGGTCAATCCGTAGCAGCCGTTGTTCTCGACGATATAGGTCATGTTCAGGTTGCGTCGCACGGCGTGTGCGAACTGCCCGAAACCGATCGATGCGGTGTCACCGTCCCCGGAGACGCCGATATACACCAGCTCACGGTTCGCCAGCGCCGCCCCGGTGGTCACCGAAGGCATGCGCCCGTGCACCGAGTTGAAGCCGTGCGAGCGGCCAAGGAAATACGCCGGAGTCTTCGACGAACAGCCGATACCGGACATCTTCGCGATACGGTGCGGCTCGAGCGGCAGCGTGAACACCGCCTCGATGATCGCTGCGCTGATCGAATCGTGACCGCAGCCCGCGCACAGCGTGCTGAGCGAGCCTTCGTAGTCGCGACGACTGAAGCCGAGCTCGTTGACCTGCGCGGCGGGATGGCGAAATGACGGCTTCTGGTAGGTCATGGCTTGCTTTTCCTCGACGTCGTACGCTTGCTGCTGCCGATCGGAGTGACGTTGTCGGTTCCGCCGATTCCGGCCCGGACCCCTGCTGCGATCTGCCGAGCGGTGATCGGCAAGCCGTCGTAGTTCAGCACTGAAACCAGCTTTTCCTTCGACGGCACCGCAGTCTCGTTGACGAGCAGGCGCAACATCTGGCTGTCGCGGTTCTGTTCGACGACGAACACCACCTCGTGCGAGGCGATGAAATCTTCCACCGCCTGCGAAAACGGGAACGCACGCAGGCGCATCGTATCGACCGCGATGCCCTCTTCGGCCAGCATCTCCACCGCCTCGTAGGCCGGTGATGCCGTGGTGCCGAAGAAGATCACGCCATACGGCGTTCTGGTTGCGGCCGGCTTGATCTTCGGCTCCGGAACATACTGCTTCGCGGTTTCCAGCTTTTTCAGCAGACGGTCCACGTTACGCACATACGCCGCCCCGTCCTCGCTGTACAGCGCGTATTCGTCACGCGACGTTCCGCGTGTGGTATAGGCACCCTTGGTGGGATGCACGCCAGGATAGGTACGGAACGGAATACCGTCCCCGTCGACGTCGAGATAGCGTCCGAAGCGCTCGCTCATCTTCTCCAGCGCGTCCGCGTCCAGCACCTTGCCACGGTCGTAGGTGTGCTTGTCGTCGAACACCAGCGGCGGTGACATCGAGTCGTTCATGCCGAGCTCGAGATCGGTCAGCATGATCACCGGCGTCTGCAGCCGGTCGGCAAGGTCGAATGCCTTCACGGTCAGGCTGAAGCATTCGGCAGGAGTCGCCGGGAACAGAAGCACGTGCTTGGTATCGCCGTGTGAGGCATACGCCGCCGCAAGCACGTCCGACTGCTGCGAACGCGTCGGCATTCCGGTCGAGGGGCCGGCGCGCTGCACGTCGACCAGCACCGTCGGAATCTCGGCGAAATACGCCAGCCCCAGGAACTCGCTCATCAGCGACAGCCCCGGTCCGCTGGTCGCGGTGAACGAGCGCGCACCGTTCCAGCCCGCACCGATCACCATGCCGATCGCCGACAGTTCGTCCTCGGCCTGCACGATCGCGTAGTTCTTCTCGCCGGTGCCGGCATCGATACGCAGGCGCTTGCAATAGGTCTCGAAGCTGTCGATGACCGAGGTGGACGGTGTGATCGGGTACCACGCAGCCACACTCGCGCCGCCATAGACGGCCCCCAGCGCCACCGCGGTATTGCCGTCCATCATGATGTGGTCGGTCTCGAGGATATGCTTGGCGATGTTGCCGCCGCGCTGGACGCGCAGGCCGATCGGACAGTCGTAGTTCTGCACCGCGTACTGGTGCCCCATCTCGAGCGCCTGCACGTTCTGCGTGATCAGTTTTTCCTTGCCCTTGAACTGCTCCGCCACCAGGTCCTTCAGCACGCCGAACTCGATGTCGAGCAGCGCAGCCAGCGCACCGACGTAGATCACGTTCTTGAACAGCAGGCGCTGGCGCGCATCGGTGTACTCGCGCAGGCACATCGACGTGATCGGAATCCCGACATAGTGGATGTCGCTGCGGATCATGCGCGGCTCGAGCGCCTTCGTCGAATCGTAGACGAAGTAGCCACCCGGCTCGACCTCGGCGATGTCGCGCTCCATGCTCTGCGGATTCACGCACAGCATCAGGTCGACCCCGCCTCCGCGCCGCCCCAGGTAGCCCTTGTGGCTGATGCGCACCTCGTACCAGGTCGGCAGGCCCTGAATGTTCGACGGGAAGATGTTGCGCGGACTGACCGGGATCCCCATGCGGAAGATCGCCTTCGCGAACATATGGTTCGCGGAGGCCGAGCCGGTACCGTTGACGTTCGCGAACTTGACGACGAAATCGTTTACTGCTTGCTTGGCGTGCATCAGTGTCCCGCCTTGGTGACCATATAGAAGAACTTCTGCATATCCCATGCGCCCGTCGGGCAACGCTCGGCGCACAGGCCACAGTGCAGACACACGTTCTCGTCCTTGACCATGACGCGCTGTGTCTGCGTAAGACCGTCCTGGACGTACAGATCCTGCGTCAGGTTGGTTGCCGCCACGCGCAACGCCTGGCGCAACGCCGGCTCCTCGTCGTTCATCAGGAAGTTGATGCACTCCGTCGGACAGATATCGACGCAGGCATCGCATTCGATGCACTTCGACGCGGCGAAGACCGTCTGCACGTCGCAGTTCAGGCAACGCAGCGCTTCGGCAAGCCCGGCCCGCGTATCGAAGCCGAGCTCGACTTCGGTCTTCAGATCCTTCAGCGCCACCTCCTTCGGCACATGCGGCACCTTGTAGCGCAGATCATTGACGACCGCGTTGTCGTAGCTCCATTCGTGCACGCCCATCTTCTGACTGACCAGAGTCACGCCAGGTGCCGGGCGCGCCTTCACGCTCTCGCCACGCAGGAACAGGTCGATCGAGATCGCCGCCTGATGCCCCTGCGCCACTGCGGTAATGATGTTCTTCGGTCCGAACGCCGAGTCGCCGGCGAAGAATACCTTCGGCAGCGTGGACTGGAACGTGACCGCATCGAGCGCCGGCATATCCCATTT
>DAOLKH010000107.1:1622-6331 GCA_035331685.1 Pseudomonadales bacterium | reverse complement strand
GCATGAATGCCGACCCACGTAGGTCGGGTTTCAACCCGACAGGGCGCGGCGGCAATTCCGTCGGCATGAATGCCGACCCACGTAGGTCGGGTTTCAACCCACGTAGGTCGGGTTTCAACCCGACTGGCGTTGAGGGTGGGTGCTTGCCTTGTAGTGGCGCGGCTGGCCACCGATAATCACCGCGAATCGAAACCCCATGTCAGCCCGATCGAGGCCGGCACAGCCACGGAGAGATCACGAGATGAAATGGAACCTGCCGGTCGACGAGTTCACGACGCCCAATCCGGTCACGGCGAGGGAGGAACAGTCGATCGACGAGTTGCGGCAGATCATGCATGACTGTGGCGTGCGCCACCTGCCGGTCGTGCGTGACGGCAAGGTGGTGGGTGTGGTCAGCGACCGCGACGTGCGCGTGGCGCAGGGCCTGGGTGCCGAGCACCGCTTCCAGGTGCGCGCGGCAGACATCATGGCCACCGACCCGGTGATGGTGCCGGCTTCGATGCCGCTCGACCGGGTGGCGTTCACGATGTCGGACCGCAAGATCGGCAGCGTGATCGTGAACGAGGACGACGGCGAGTTCCTCGGTATCTTCACCGTGACCGATGCGCTGAATGCGCTGATCGAGATCAGCCGCGCGGGACGCGAACACGACTGAGGAAGAGGCGCCGTGCGCGGCACAATGCCGCGCTATAATCGCGCGCTCGATTCACCAGCCCGGGGCGGGAGCGGCGCATTGGAACTGATCAGGGGGTTGCACAACCTGCGCGACCGCCATCGTGGCAGTGTGGTGACGATCGGTGCCTTCGACGGCGTACACCGGGGTCACCAGGCCGTGATCGCCGATCTGCTGGCCCGCTCGCGCACGCTGGGGCTGCCTGCGACCGTGATCGTGTTCGAGCCGCTGCCGCGCGAGTATTTCGCGCCGCTGCAGGCACCCCCGCGCCTGATGAGCTTTCGCGAGAAGTTCGGGGTGCTCGCGGGGCTCGGTGTGCATCGTCTGTTGCGCATCCGCTTCGACCGGAACTTCAGCACACTGTCCGCGCACGAGTTCATCGACACCGTGCTGGTACGCGGGCTCGGCGCGCGTCATGTGGTGGTCGGTGACGATCTGCGTTTCGGGCACGATCGCGAAGGCAATGTCGAACTGCTGCGCCGCGAGGGCGAACACGCCGGTTTCGAGGTGAAGGCGACCGGCACCGTCGCGGTGCAGGGCGAGCGGATCAGCAGCACACGCCTGCGTGCGGTGCTTGCAGCGGGCGACTTCGCCAGCGCCGAGCGCATGCTGGGGCGCCCGTACAGCATGCTCGGCAAGGTGGTCTACGGGCAGCAGCTCGGGCGCAGCATCGGTGTGCCCACCGCCAACATCGAGTTGCGACGCCTGCGCTCACCGCTGTCGGGGGTCTACGTGGTCGAGGTCCGGGTGGACGGACGCCTGCTGCCCGCCGTGGCCAATGTGGGCACCCGGCCCACGGTCAGCGACGGTATCAGGGCGAATCTCGAGACTCACCTGCTCGATTTTACCGGCAACCTGTACGGACGCACGATCGAGGTGATCTTTCGACGTCTGGTGCGCGAGGAGCGCAAGTTCGGTTCGCTGGACGAACTGCGCGAAAACATCGCGGACGACATCGGGGTGGCGCGCGCGTATTTCGCTGCGTGCAGCCCCTAATGGAAACAACGGAAACCATGAGCGATTACAAGCACACCCTGAACCTTCCGCAGACCGGATTCGCGATGAAGGCGAATCTTGCGACGCGGGAGCCGGAGACGCTCGCACGCTGGCAGGCCGAGGACGTCTACGGGCAGATTCGTGCGGCGCGCGCGGGTCGGCCGAAGTTCATCCTGCACGACGGACCGCCGTACGCGAACGGCGAGATCCACATCGGGCACGCGGTAAACAAGATCCTGAAGGACGTCATCGTCAAGGCGCGCACGCTGGATGGTTTCGACGCCCCCTACGTTCCGGGCTGGGATTGCCATGGCCTGCCGATCGAGCTGAACGTCGAGAAGAAGGTCGGCAAGGCGGGCGTGAAGATCAGCCACCACGAGTTCCGCACCCATTGCCGCGACTACGCCCGCAGCCAGGTGCAGCGCCAGCGCGAGGACTTCATCCGCCTCGGCGTGCTCGGTGAGTGGGACCGTCCGTATCTCACGATGGATTTTGCGTTCGAGGCCGACATCGTGCGTGCGCTGGGTCGCATCGTCGCCAACGGCCACCTGCTGAAGGGTGTGAAGCCCGTGCACTGGTGCATGGACTGCGGGTCGGCGCTCGCGGAGGCCGAGGTCGAGTACGAGGAGAAGACTTCGCCGGCGATCGACGTGCGTTTTCGCGCGATCGACCCGCTCGGCGTCGGGCGTGCGTTCGGCGTCGAACTCGACGCCGGTGCGCGCGTTTCGATCCCGATCTGGACCACTACACCGTGGACCCTGCCGGCCAACCTCGCGGTTGCACTGCACCCGGAGCTGCCGTACGTGCTGGTGCGCGCCGGTAAGGGCGCAGATGCGCAATACCTGGTGCTCGCCGAGGCGCTGGCGCGTGAGGTGCTCGCACGCTACGGCATCGATGCCTTCGAATTCTTCGGCGAGTGTGCCGGCGGTGCGCTCGAGCACCAGTTGCTGCAGCACCCGTTTCTCGAACGCCAGGTGCCGGTGATCCTCGGGCAGCACGTGACCACCGAAGCGGGAACCGGCGCCGTGCACACGGCACCCGCGCATGGCATGGACGACTTCCTGGTCTGCCAGGGTTACGGCATCGAAGCGCTGAACCCGGTCGACGGCCAGGGCGTGTTCGTCGAGGGTACACCGTTCGTGGCCGGCCAGTACGTGTTCAAGGCCAACGCGACGATCGTCGAGTTGCTGCGCGAGCGCGGCGCGCTGCTGCATGACGTGCCGTATCAGCACAGCTACCCGCACTGCTGGCGCCACAAGTCGCCGGTGATCTTCCGCGCGACGCCGCAGTGGTTCATCGGCATGGACACCAACGCGCTGCTCGCGACCGCGCGCGATGCGATCACCGGCGTGGAATTCGTGCCAACGTGGGGCAGGGCGCGCATGGAGGGCATGCTGGAGAGCCGCCCCGACTGGTGCATCTCGCGCCAGCGCACCTGGGGCGTGCCGATCGCGCTGTTCGTGCACCGGCAGAGCGGTGCGCTGCATCCGCGCACCGCCGATCTGATCGAGGAGGTGGCGCTGCGCATCGAGCAGGGTGGCATCGACGCGTGGTTTGCGGTCGATCCTGCGGAGCTGCTCGGTGACGAAGCCGCGCAGTACGAGAAGATCACCGACACCCTCGACGTGTGGTTCGACTCCGGTGTCACGCACGCCTGCGTGCTGACGCGCCGCCCCGAGCTCGCGTTCCCGGCCGATCTCTACCTCGAGGGCTCGGACCAGCACCGCGGCTGGTTCCAGTCCTCGCTGCTCACTTCCGCCGGCATCCACGGTTGCGCGCCGTACAAGGCAGTGCTCACGCACGGTTTCACGGTCGATGCGGCCGGGCACAAGATGTCGAAGTCGCGCGGCAACGTGATCGCACCGCAGCAGGTGATGAAGACGCTCGGCGCCGACATCCTGCGTCTGTGGGTTGCAGCCACCGATTACCGCGCCGAGATGGCGGTCTCCGACGAGATCTTCAAGCGCACCGCGGATTCCTACCGGCGCATCCGCAACACCGCGCGCTTTCTGCTCTCGAACCTGGCCGGTTTCGACCCGGCTTCGCACTTGCTCGCTGGCGACGAGCTGCTCGCGCTCGATCGCTGGATGGTGGATCGCTCGGCGCGGCTGCAGCACGAGATCGTCGCGGCCTACGACACGTACCAGTTCCACCTGATCTACCAGAAGCTGCACAACTTCTGCGTGAACGACCTCGGCGGCTTCTACCTCGACGTGATCAAGGATCGCCAGTACACCACGCAGACCGACAGCCGCGCGCGCCGTTCGGCGCAGACGGCGCTGTACCACGTGCTGGAGGCGCTGGCGCGCTGGATCGCGCCGATCCTGAGCTTCACGGCCGACGAGATCTGGCGCTGCATGCCGGGAGATCGCACGGCGCCGGTATTCACGGCGCTGTGGTACGACGCGCTCGCCGAGCTGCCTGCCGATGCGGAGCTCGGGCGTGATTTCTGGCGGTTGCTGATGCAGGTGAAGGACGAGGTGAACCGCGAGCTGGAACGCCGTCGCAACGAAGGCGTGATCGGCAGTGGGCTGAGTGCGGAAGTGACGGTGTGGTGCGATCCGGCGCTGGCACGCCAGCTCGAGCGCCTGGGAGAGGAGTTGCGCTTCGTGTTCATCACCTCGCAGGCGCGCGTCGTATCGAACGGCGATGCCCCGGCCGATGCGCTGGAAACGGCGATTGCAGGGCTGAAGCTGCGCGTGGAGCCGTCGGCGGCGCCGAAGTGCGTACGCTGCTGGCACCATCGTCCGGATGTGGGTGTGCATGCCGCGCACCCCGAGCTCTGCGCGCGTTGCGTCGAGAACGTCGACGGCCCCGGCGAGACACGCCGCTATGCCTGAAAGCAGCCCCGTAGGTCGGGCCTCACCCCGACTGGACGTACGTTCGGCCTCACCCCGACTGGACGTGGGTCGGGCTTCAGCCCGACTGAACGTACGTTCGGCCTCACCCCGACTGGACGTAGGTCGGGCTTCAGCCCGACTGAAGGTACGTTCGGCCTCACCCCGACTGGACGTAGGTCGGGCTTCAGCCCGACTGAAGG
>DAOLKH010000107.1:0-1522 GCA_035331685.1 Pseudomonadales bacterium | reverse complement strand
TACGTTCGGCCTCACCCCGACTGGACGTAGGTCGGGCTTCAGCCCGACTGGGCCCCCGCATCCGCGTTGCCACCCCGCCCACAAGGCCCAGCGCATGAATCCGCGCTGGTGGTACCTGCTCTCGCTCGCCGTGATCGTGCTCGACCACATCACCAAGTACCTCGCGAGCACGCACCTGGAATACGGCGAACTCGTGACGCTGCTGCCGGTGCTCGACCTCACGCTGCTGCACAACCGCGGTGCTGCGTTCAGCTTCCTGAGCGACGCCGGCGGCTGGCAGCGCTGGTTTTTCGCAGCGATCGCGGTCGGTGCCAGCGCCTGGATCGCGCTCTGGCTGCACCGCCTGCCGGCGGGCAAGCGCTGGCTGGCAGCGAGCCTGGCGCTGATCCTGGGTGGTGCGCTCGGCAACCTGATCGACCGCGTGCTGCTGGGCCACGTGGTCGATTTCATCTTCGTTCACTGGAAGAGCAGCTATTTCCCGGCGTTCAACGTCGCCGATTCGGCGATCACGCTCGGGGCGATCATGATGGTGGTCGAGATACTGTTCCTGGACCGGGAGGGTCGCGATGCGCATCCGGCTGGCTAATCCGCGCGGTTTCTGCGCCGGAGTGGATCGTGCGATCGAGATCGTGAACCGTGCGCTCGAAGTGTTCGGTGCGCCGATCTACGTGCGCCACGAGGTGGTGCACAACCGCTTCGTCGTCGATGACCTGCGCTCGCGCGGTGCGGTGTTCGTCGACGAGCTGCCGGAAGTGCCCGATGGCGCGATCGTGATCTTCAGCGCGCACGGTGTCTCGCAGGCGGTGCGACACGAGGCGGCGGGGCGCGGCCTGAAGGTCTTCGACGCCACCTGCCCGCTGGTCACCAAGGTGCATATGGAAGTCACGCGCTACAGCCGCCAGGGTCGCGAATGCATCCTGATCGGGCACGCCGGGCACCCCGAGGTCGAGGGCACGATGGGCCAGTACGACACCGCGAACGGCGGCGCCATCTACCTGGTGGAAAGTGCCGAGCAGGTGGCGGCGCTTGCGGTGCGCAACCCCGCCGCGCTGTCGTACGTGACGCAGACCACGCTGTCGGTCGACGACACGCGCGCCGTGATCGACGCGCTGCGTGCACGCTTTCCGGAGATCCGCGGGCCGCGACGCGACGATATCTGCTATGCCACCCAGAATCGCCAGGACGCGGTGAAGGAGCTCGCTGCAGACTGCGATCTGGTGCTGGTCGTCGGTTCGCCGAACAGCTCCAACTCGAACCGCCTCGCCGAGCTTGCGCGACGCATGGGCGCCGAGGCGCACCTGATCGACTCCGCCGCCGACATCGACCCGGTGTGGCTTGCGGGCAAGTCCGTGATCGGCGTCACTGCGGGAGCCTCGGCACCTGAGATCCTGGTGCGCCGCGTGATCGATCGCCTGCAGGAGCTCGGCGCAAGTCCGCCCGAAGAGATGGATGGCCGGGTCGAGACGATCACGTTCTCGATGCCACGCGAGCTGCGCCCGTAGGTCGGCATTCATGCCGACGG
>DAOLKH010000106.1:0-6342 GCA_035331685.1 Pseudomonadales bacterium | reverse complement strand
ACGATGCCGGCTTCACGTTCCGCTTCCCGGACCTCGAATCCGCGCTCCGCGATGCCCTGCAGGTCGGCATTCATGCCGACGATGCCGGCTCACCGGTCGGGCTGAAGCCCGACCTACGCCGGATCGCTCTCGCGCAACACCTGCACATGCACGTCGACGCTGCGCGCCAGCGCGTCGACGTCGTAACCACCCTCCAGCACCGACACGATGCGTCCGTTGGCGTGGCGGCGCGCGACATCGGCAGCCAGCTCCGTCACCCAGCGAAAATCGGCTTCGTGCAGCTCCAGCCCACCGAGCGGATCACGCGCATGCGCGTCGAATCCGGCCGACACGAACAGCAGTTGCGGCGCATGGGCGTCGAGCCGCTTCAGCCACCCGGCCTCGACACTGCGGCGGAATTCGGCGCCAGCACAGCCCTCGTCGAGTGGCGTGTTGACGATGTTCGGGCGATCCACGTCGAACATCCGGTACGGATAGAACGGATGCTGGAAGCTCGAGCAGACCAGCACGCGCGGGTCCTCCATGAAGATGTCGACCGTGCCGTTGCCGTGGTGCACATCGAAATCGATCACCGCGACACGCTCGAGCCCCGCCGCCAGCGCCTCGTGCACGCCGACTGCCACGTTGTTGTAGAAGCAGAACCCCATCACGCGTGCGTATTCGGCATGATGTCCGGGCGGGCGCACTGCACAGAAGGCGTTCGTGAGGCTGCCGCTCATGACGGCACGCACCGCCGCAGTGGCGGCGCCGGCAGCGCGCGCTGCGGCATCCAGCGTGAATTCATTCAGCGCGGTATCGGGATCGGCCCACGCCAGGCCCTGTTGCGGCTGCAGGCGCTCGAGCATGGCCAGATAGTGTTCAGGATGTGCGCGCAGGAGCGCCTCGCGCTCGACCACAGGTGCCTCGTGCTGCACGAGCTCCGAAAACAGCCCCGAAGCACGCAGGAAATCGAGGATCGAAGCCAGTCGCTGCGGTGACTCCGGATGCGACTCGCCCATCTGATGGCGCGCGCACAGTTCGTGGGTGAAAAGACCGGTGGCCACGGCTGATCTCGCTGTTCATGCACATCCCGGAGCATACTACGGCGACGGCATGATGGGAGGCTCGGGCATGCGCGAGGAAATGATCCGGGTGATCGAGGATCATATGCGTGACACCAGCGCGGAGGTCGGTCGCCACACTCTGTCACCACGCGTCATCGAAGCGCTGCGCAGGGTGCCGCGCGAACACTTCGTGCCGCCCGCTCAGGCGCGCTGGGCGTACCGCGATTCACCGCTGCCGATCGGTCACGGACAGACGATCTCGCAGCCGTTCATCGTGGCGCTGATGACGGAACTGCTGGACACCCAGCCCGACGATCGTGTGCTCGAGATCGGCAGCGGCTCGGGCTACCAGGCTGCAATCCTCGCGGAGCTCGTGCGCGAGGTCTACGGTATCGAGATCGTGGCGGAGCTGGTACAGCAGGCCGCGCAGGTGCTGCGCGAACTCGGCTACCGCAACGTCACGCTGAAGTGCGGCGACGGCTGGCACGGCTGGCCCGAACATGCGCCTTTCGACGGCATCATGGTTACCGCTGCCGGAGCCGGCGTTCCCGACCCGCTGCTCCGCCAGTTGCGTATCGGCGGCAAGCTGGTGCTGCCCGTGGAAGACAGCACAGGGTGGCAGAACCTCGACGTGATCGAACGCACCGGCGAAGACACGTTCCATACACGCCACACGATTGCGGTTCGCTTCGTGCCATTGACCGGAAAGCACTGAGGCGCGGGCGGCGTATACTGCCAACGGCCGATGGAGAACACACCGCATGCTTGCCGCAGCCGCATTGACGGGTGACGTTGACCCGATGCATTCGCCACGACGCAACCCGCAACCTGCTGCTGCGGACACGTCGCACGCGTTTGCACAGCAAATTGCCGTGTTCTATCCATACTCCTCGCCGACAGCACCGCGCACCGATGACGCACTGCGCACCGACAGTACGCGCGGCCCCGAAGCGGTGGCACGTCAATCCGGACTCCCGCAACGCCGTCACGGCCGTGGTGCGGGTTAACGCACCGTAACGCGACGTCAACCGGGGCGCCATCCACCACCGCGTATCGTCGCGCGGATTCACGCGCCACGCGGCTGTCGTGGCAACAGATGCGCTCCATCCAGCAGGGGAAACCTCGATGTCGATCCATGCACCGGTAGTGAAGGAAGGCGAATCGCGGCGCGTACTCGCGCTGCGCAGTCCCATCGATCTGGCACCGATCGGTGAACTGGTGTGCGCCAACCGCGACGATGTGCACGCAGCCGTCGCGCGCGCACGTGCAGCGCAACCCGCCTGGGCCGCGAAGAGCTTCGACGAGCGCGCCGCGTACATGCAGCGCGCGCTGCGTGTGCTGCTGGCACGCCAGGACGAGATCATCGACACCGTGGTGCGCGAAACCGGCAAGGCACGCCTGGATGCCATGAGCATGGAGGTCTTCGCGGCAGCCGACTCGCTGTGCTATTACGCAAGGAACGCCGGAAAGTTCCTGAAGCCGCAGAAGAAGCGCGTACACGGCCTGCTCGGCATCGTGAAGCAGTTGCGCATCGTCTATCGCCCACTCGGCGTGATCGGCGTGATCACGCCGTGGAACGCCCCGTTCGTGCTCGCGATGAACCCCGGCGTGCAGGCGCTGATGGCGGGCAACGCGGTGGTGCTGAAGGGCTCCGAGGTAACACCGTATTCCACGCGACTGGTTGAGGACATCTTCCGCGAGGCGGGACTGCCGGACGGATTGCTGCAGGTGCTGATGGGTGACGGCGAAACCGGCGCACACCTCGTCGACTCCGCGATCGACAAGATCGCGTTTACCGGCAGCGTGCGCACCGGGCGACTGATCGCCGAAACCTGTGGGCGGCGCCTGGTGCCATGCACGCTGGAGCTCGGCGGCAAGGACGCGATGATCGTCTGCGAGGACGCGGACCTGGACCGTGCGGCGGCCGGTGCGATCGTCGGTTCGTGCATGAACAGCGGCCATTACTGCTGCGGGACCGAGCGCATCTACGCCGTCGAGCCGGTCTACGACGCGTTTCTGGCCAAGGTCATCGACGGGACGCGCAAACTGCGCCAGGGGGCCTCTCTCGGCTTCGAGGAAGACGTGGGCGCGGTGTTCTGGGATCGCCAGATGACGATCATCGAGGAGCATGTGGCCGATGCGCGTGCGAAGGGTGCAACGATCCACGTCGGCGGCCGACGCAACCCCGACCTGCCCGGACTGTACTACGAACCGACCGTGATCAGCGGTGTCGACTCGGGCATGCAGATCATGCGCGAGGAGACCTTCGGTCCGATCCTGTGCGTACAGAAGGTGCGCGATGTCGAGGAGGCGCTGCGCCTCGCGAACGACTCACCCTACGGGCTGAACGGCAACGTGTGGACACGCGACAAGCAGAAGGGCTTTGCAATCGCCACGCGCATGGATACCGGCTCGGTGTCGGTCAACGACATGGCGATGTCCTACGGGGTGCCGGCAGCACCGTTCGGCGGACGCAAGGAAAGCGGTATAGGACAGGTCAACGGCGAGGTCGGCCTGCGCGGCTACTGCCACGCGATGCCGGTCGTGATCGACCGCTTTGGCGGCAAGGAGCTGCCGAGCGCCTATCCGTACACACTGAAGAAGGCCGAAGGCATGCGCAAGCTGATGAACTTCCTCTGGGCCACCCCGCTCGGTCGCTGGCTGTCCTGAGGCAGAGCGCTTTCCATCGGGCTGAAACCCGACCTACGAACGCAGGTCGGCATTCATGCCGACAGGGCACGCACCATACCCGGCGGGTTGAAACCCGACCCACGAACGCAGGTCGGCATTCATGCCGACAGGGCACACACCATTCCCGTCGGGTTGAAACCCGACCTACGAACGTAGGTCGGCATTCATGCCGACAGGGCACGCACCATACCCGGCGGGTTGAAACCCGACCTACGAACGTAGGTCGGCATTCATGCCGACAGGGCACGCACCATACCCGGCGGGTTGAAACCCGACCTACACGGTAAGGCGCTCGCGCAACTCGCGCCGCGCACTCGCACCCACACCGAGTGCCTGCTCGAGGAAATGTTCGAGCGTACCGTAATCCTCGCGGATCGTCGCAAGCGCGGCTTCGATGTATTCACGTCGCGCCTGCATCATCGGCATCATCATGTCGACGTCGAGCGCGCGCCCGGAATGACCCGAATATTTGCGCTGCACGCGCGCGAGTTCCCGCTCTATCGGGAAATAGCGCCCTGACAACAGGTAGTCGGCCACGATCGCCTGCTCGGGAACCCCGAGCGCAGCCAGGATCATCGCGGCGCCGAATCCCGTACGGTCCTTGCCGGCCGCGCAGTTGATCATGAACGCGCCTTCCGCCAGCGCAAGCAGCTCTTCGAACATGCGCCGAAACTGCGAGGTGTGGTGCCGCACGAACTCACGATTCGCGTCTTCCATGAACGCCACCATTTCGGCGGGACCCACACCGCCCTCGGCAAGGCGCTCGAAGAACGACGTCGAGCTGCCCGGATCGATCGTGATGCTGACGACACGCGTGGTGGCGGGCAGCCGTGGCGGCTCGACGTGATGTTCATCCTGGCGGCGAAAATCACAGCACACACGAATGTCGAGTCCATCGAGATACACGACATCACGTTCGCTGAGCGCAGCCGTATGCCCCGAGCGAAACAGCCGTCCCCAGCCAACCCGGCTCCCGGTATCGGTACGATAGCCTCCGAGGTCACGAAAGTTCGTGCCGGCATCGAGCGGCAGGGCGCGTTCGGCGGCGGTGACCGCCTCGCCACGTTGCGGGCGCAGGTGAAAGTAGCGGCGCCTGCGCTCGGGTCCAGCCGCGACACGCACCCCGGAGTGCGCGGCACGCACCACGGGCTCACTGCCGGCAGCAAGTTCCGGCGCGGCTCCCATGCTCACATCGACATCGTGGCTGCTGAACTCATCGGTCCAGGTCAGCAGATAATCACCTTCGGGCGTGCGTGCAATGTGTACGGGAAATGCGTCGTCGATCGGCATGCAGTCTCCGCCAGGTATCCTCACCACAAGTGCGCAGGCTGCAAGCCCGCTCGACGCGAGTATAACTGCATTGACGTCAGGGCAGCGGAACGGAAAGATGGGCGGCGCCGACGCGCCATGCCGGCGTCTGCCAGTCGACGGTCAAACGGTCAACGGAGCCAGTGCCATAGAAACGCAAACTCGCAAGGAAGGTCGTCGCGGCGTGCTGCATGCGGTCGACGCATTCGTGTTCTCGATGCAGGGACTGCGCACCGCGTGGCGGCAGGAGACGGCTTTCCGGCTGGAGTGCGCCATGCTGGTACCGCTGGTGCCGCTCGCTTTCATGCTCGCGCACGATGCGGTGGAACTGGTGTTGCTGCTCGGCTCCTGCGGACTCGTACTGCTGGCCGAGATGTTCAATTCGGCCATCGAGCGGGTGGTCGATCGCATCAGTACCGAGACTCACCAGCTTTCTGGCGAAGCGAAGGATTTCGGCTCTGCCGGAGTGTTCATCGCGATGATGCTGGTGCTGCTGGCCTGGCTTGCGATCGCCTGGCAGAACCTGGGACCTGCTTCCTGAACCGGGACCCACTGTCGGGCAGCGGCTGGAGCCCGACCCACGACCTGCGCAGGTCGGCATTCAGCCGACTCGAATGTCGGATTGAAATCCGACCTACACAGGTCGGCGTTCGGGTTCGCAGGTCGGCGTTCGGATTCGCAGGTCGGCGTTCGAATTCGCAGGTTGGCGTTCGGATTCGTAGGTCGGCATTCATGCCGACGGGCATGCACCAACCCCCATCGAGCTCTCTGGCTGAAACCCGAGGCGCGTCAAATGCAAAGACCGGCGCAGGGCCGGTCTTCGTTGTAAAGGATCGCTTCCCGCACTGCGCGGGAACATCGGCGCGAATCAGGCGGCCTTCTGTGCCAGCACCTTGATCTGCCCGTTCAGACGGCTCTTGTGCCGCGCTGCCTTGTTCTTGTGAATGATGCCCTTGTCCGCCATGCGGTCGATCACCGGCACGGCGGCAATGTAGGCAGCCTGGGCCTTCACGGCATCACCCTCACGGATGGCTGCGATCACGCGCTTGATGGACGTGCGCACCATCGAACGGAAGCTGGCGTTGTGTTGGCGGCGATTTTCAGCCTGACGCGCGCGCTTTCTTGCCTGCACGGTGTTTGCCACGTTGAATCCTCGAAATACGGAGCTTGAAAAAAGACGCCGGATTATTCCGGCTCACCCCGGATGTGTCAAGGCAACGGGGAAATTTGCACGTCATCAGCAGAGCACCAGATTGTCGCGATGGATCATCTCCTCACCGTCGCGATACCCCAGTTCCTC
>DAOLKH010000105.1:0-6367 GCA_035331685.1 Pseudomonadales bacterium | reverse complement strand
CACCGGCAGCAGCCAGCGTGCATGAACGATGTGATCGACCTTCTCCAATACCCCCTCCAGGACCGCCGCCGGGCGGGCCCGGCGGCGGCAAGTATACCCGCTGGCCCACGGGCGCGAAGCGCGGTCCCGCGCTTAACCGTGTGGCGTCGGGCTGTGCTATGCTGCCGCCCTTTTGAAGCAGCCGGAATCGACGCCAGAAGGATGCCGTCGGTTTGCGTCCCGGTCTGCAGAAGCCATTGATTTTTCAGGTTGTTATGGGCGAATCAGCAAAAGAAGTCGTAGCTGTCGGTATCGAGG
Source organism: Pseudomonadales bacterium (assembly GCA_035331685.1). Taxonomy (GTDB): domain Bacteria; phylum Pseudomonadota; class Gammaproteobacteria; order Pseudomonadales; family UBA5518; genus UBA5518. The sequence goes on along the minus strand of DAOLKH010000105.1, from coordinate 6,070 downwards.
GTGAATTGCGCCAGTCCTACCTCGATTACGCGATGAGCGTGATCGTGGGACGTGCCCTGCCGGATGTGCGCGACGGCCTGAAGCCGGTACATCGGCGGGTGCTGTTCGCGATGAGCGAGCTCGGCAACGACTGGAACAAGGCATACAAGAAGTCCGCGCGCGTGGTCGGCGACGTGATCGGTAAATACCACCCGCACGGTGATTTAGCCGTCTACGACACCATCGTGCGCATGGCGCAGCCGTTCTCGATGCGCTACGTGCTGGTCGACGGTCAGGGCAACTTCGGGTCGGTCGACGGGGACTCGGCGGCGGCGATGCGCTACACCGAGATCCGCATGCGCCGCATCGCGCACGATCTGATGGCCGACCTCGACAAGGAGACGGTCGATTTCGTGCCGAACTACGACGGCACCGAGCAGATCCCGGCGGTACTTCCCACGCGGGTTCCGAACCTGCTGGTCAACGGCTCTTCGGGTATCGCGGTCGGCATGGCGACCAACATCCCGCCGCACAACCTGAACGAAGTGATCGCTGCGTGCCTGGCGCTGATCGATCGACCCGATCTCGGGGTCGATGAGCTGCTCGAGTACGTGCCAGGGCCGGATTTTCCGACCGGCGGCATCATCAACGGACGTCAGGGCATCGTCGAGGCCTATCGTACCGGCCGCGGGCGCATCTACGTACGTGCGCGTGCCGAGGTCATCGAGGACAAGGCGAGCAGCCGGGAGGTGATCGTCGTCACCGAACTCCCGTACCAGGTGAACAAGGCGCGGCTGATCGAGAAGATTGCCGAACTGGTCAAGGAAAAGCGTATCGAGGGAATCAGCGAACTGCGCGACGAGTCGGACAAGGACGGGCTGCGGGTGGTGATCGAACTGCGCCGTGGCGAGTCCGGCGAGGTGGTGCTGAACAACCTGTATGCACAGACGCAACTCGAGAGCGTGTTCGGGATCAATGCGGTCGCGCTGGTCGACGGCCAGCCACGCACGCTGAATCTCAAGGAAATGCTGGACGCATTCCTGCGGCACCGGCGTGAGGTGGTCACCCGGCGCACGGTATTCCTGCTGCGCAAGGCACGCGAGCGAGGCCATGTGCTTGAGGGGCTTGCGGTTGCGCTGGCGAACATCGACGCGGTCATCGGGCTGATCCGCGCCTCGGCAAGTCCGCTCGATGCGCGCGAGCGTCTGGTGGCACGTGTATGGGCGCCAGGCGGCGTACTGGCGATGCTCGATCGGGCAGGTGCGGACGCCTGTCGTCCGGAGGATCTGTCGAGCGAATACGGTCTGAGGGACGGTCACTATCACCTGTCGCCCGAGCAGGCGCAGGCGATACTCGACCTGCGTCTGCACCGTCTCACCGGCCTCGAACACGAAAAGCTGCTCGCCGAGTACCAGGAGAAGCTCGCGCAGATCACCGATTACCTCGAGATCCTCGCCGACCCGATCCGCCTGATGCAGGTGATTCGTACCGAACTCGAGGAGGTTGCGACCGAATACGGCGATGCGCGACGGACCGAGATCGTCACCAGCCGCCAGGACCTGCGTGCGGAAGACCTGATCCCGCAGGAGGAGCGCGTGGTCACCGTGTCCTTCAGCGGGTATGCGAAGTCACAGCCGCTCGATGCGTACCAGGCCCAGCGCCGTGGCGGCGTCGGCCGCTCGGGCGCACCGGTGCGTGAGGAGGACTCGATCGAGCACCTGCTGGTCGCGAACTCGCATCACACCATCCTGTGCTTCTCCGACCGCGGGCGTGTCTACTGGCTGCGGGTGTTCGAGATTCCGACCGCATCGCGCGGTGCCAAAGGTCGTCCGCTGGTCAATCTGCTGCCACTCGAGGACGGCGAGCGCATCACCTCGCTGCTGCCGGTTGCGGAGTTCGGCGAAGACCGCTTCGTGTTCATGGCGACCTCGGACGGCACGGTGAAGAAGACCCCGCTGGTTGCGTTCGCGAGGCCCCGGACGGCCGGACTGATCGCGATCGACCTTGGCGAGGGCGATCATCTGGTGGGAACGGCGATCACCGACGGCGCGAGCGAGGTGATGCTGTTCTGCAGCTCCGGGCGTGCGATCCGCTTCAGCGAGACCGACGTGCGGCCAATGGGGCGCTCCGCGCACGGTGTACGCGGCATGCGGCTTGCGGAATCCCAGCGCGTGGTGTCGTTGATCGTTCCCGAAGGTGATGCGCTGCAGGTGCTGACCGTAAGCAGCAACGGCTACGGCAAGCGCACTGCGACCGCTGATTTCCCGTTGCACCGTCGCGGTGGCCAGGGCGTGATCGCGATGCAGACCAGCAGCCGTAACGGCGCGCTGGTAGGCGCGATCGGTGTCTCGTCCGGCGATGAGGTGATGCTGATCAGCGACCAGGGAACGCTGCTGCGCACGGTGGTGGAGCAGATCTCGCTGCTGGGGCGCAATACGCAGGGCGTGAAGGTCATGAATGTGCGCGATGGCGAGACGCTGGTCGGCCTCGCACGCATCGCCGAGGCGACTGACGGCGATACTCCGGCCGATGGCGATGCGCCGGTACCGGAATCGATCCACTGACTCACTGATCCACTGATGGCGGGTCACCGTTGGTGATCCCGCTCCCGATACAAGGAGGATGAGACTGCGATGACACGAGTGTTCAACTTCTGCGCCGGACCGGCGGCGCTTCCCGAGGCTGTACTGGCACAGGCGCGCGACGAGCTGCTCGATTGGCATGACCGCGGGCTGTCGGTGATGGAAATGAGCCATCGCGGCAAGGACATGGTCGGCATCGCCGAACGTGCCGAGGCGGATCTGCGCGAGCTGCTCGGCGTTGGTGACGATTACGCGGTGTTGTTTCTGCAGGGGGGGGCGACTGCACAGTTCGCGGCGATACCGATGAACCTGCTCGGTGGCGCCACCACGGCGGATTATGTCGATACCGGTCAATGGTCGCAGAAGGCGGTTGCCGAGGCGCGCAAGTATTGCGATGTGAACGTCGTCGCGAGCGCAGAGGCCACACGCTATACGACGGTCCCGGCACAGGATCTGTGGCAGCGTGCGCCGGCGGCGGCTTATCTGCACTACACGCCGAACGAGACGATCGGTGGCGTGGAGTACGGCTGGGTACCCGAGGTCGGCTCGACCCCGCTGGTTGCCGATATGTCATCGACGATCCTGTCGCGGCCGATCGATGTGAATCGCTTCGGCGTGATCTATGCCGGTGCGCAGAAGAATATCGGTCCGGCTGGGCTGGTGATCGTGATCGTGCGGCGCGAGCTGCTCGGGCGCGCCGATCCGCGCACACCCGCAGTGCTCGACTGGACGCTGCAGGCGAAGAACGCGTCGATGTACAACACGCCGCCTACCTTCAGCATCTACCTCGCCGGACTGGTGTTCGACTGGCTGAAGCGTCAGGGCGGGCTGCCTGCAATCGGCGAGGCGAATCGACGCAAGGCGGAGCGGCTTTATGGCTACATCGACGCCAGCGGTTTCTATGCGAACCCGGTGGAGCCGGCTTCGCGGTCGTGGATGAATGTGCCGTTCACCGTGGCCGACGCGGCGCTGGAGAAGCCCTTCGTGGCACAGGCGACGGCGGCCGGTCTGCTGTATCTGGAAGGGCACCGCTCGGTAGGTGGCATGCGCGCGAGCATCTACAACGCACTGGGCATGGATGCCGTCGAAGCGCTGATTGCCTTCATGCAGGACTTTGCGCAGCGTCATGGCTGAATCCGGGCATGGCGAGGCCGTTGATCCGGCCGCGCGACTCGCGCGCATCCGTGCCGAGATCGACGACATCGATCTCCAGTTGCAGGCACTGCTGAACCGTCGTGCCGGCTGCGCGCAGCAGGTCGCCGAGGTCAAGAAGACAGAACTGCTTGCCATGCACGGAAGAGGCAGCGAGGCGACGGTGAACTTCTACCGTCCGGAGCGCGAGGCGCAGGTACTGCGTGCCGTGATGGAGCGCAACCGTGGTCCGTTGCCGGCGCACGAGGTTGCGCACATCTTTCGCGAGATCATGTCGGCCTGCCTCGCACTCGAGAAGCCGATGACGATTGCGTTCCTTGGCCCGGAGGGCACGTTCACGCAGGCGGCTGCGGTCAAGCATTTCGGCCATGCGGTAATCAGCCGGCCGCTGATGAGCATCGATGCGGTGTTCGACGTGGTCGAGTCGGGCGAGGCGGATTACGGCGTGGTACCGGTGGAGAACTCCACCGAAGGTATGGTCACGCATACCCTGGACAACTTCATCCGCTCGACGCTGAAGATCTGTGGCGAGGTTGAACTGCCGATTCGTCTGCATCTGCTCGGTGCGCCGGGTTGCACGCCGCAGGACGTGCGACGGATCTGCGCGCATCAGCAGGCGCTTGCGCAGTGCCGCGGCTGGCTGGAGAAGAACTGGCCACACGTCGAGCAGCAGGCAAGCTCCAGCAACGGCGAAGCGGCACGGTTGGCAGCGGCCGATATCACGGTGGCGGCGATCGCCGGCGACGTGGCACGGGAGATCTACGGCCTGAACCGGCTGGCGTCGAACATTCAGGATTACGCCGACAATTCGACACGCTTCCTGGTCATCGGGCGCGAACTGGTGAAGCCGAGCGGCAGGGACAAGACTTCGATCATCGTGTCCACGCACAACAAGCCCGGCGCGCTGTTCGCCCTGCTGGAGCCATTCCAGCGGGAGCAGCTGATGCTGACACGGATCGATACGCGACCTTCACGATCGGAGACCTGGACCTATCTGTTTTTCATCGAGTTCGAGGGTCACCGCGAGGACCCGGTGGTTGCGCGTGTCCTGCACGAACTGGAAGAGCAGACCGTGATGCTGAAGATCCTCGGCTCGTACCCGCAGGCGGTGATCTGAGTGATGAATGTCCTGCCACGTGGCTGTGTTCGTACCCGCTTGCGGGAACACCGGACATGAACTGCCGGATCGAGACGCTGCTGATCGTCGGTCTCGGCCTGATCGGCGGATCGCTGGCCGCAGCACTGCGCGGCAAGGGCTTCGCACGCCGGATCACGGCGTTCAACCGCAACCGGGCTTCGCTCGACTACGCACTCGGCGCCGGGTTGATCGATGCCGCGCCACAGAGTCTCGAAGCCGCCGTTGCGGAAGCCGATCTGATCGTGGTCGGTGTACCCACACTCACGGTCGCGCAGGTTTTCGAGGCAATCCGTGATCATGCTCGCCCCGGTGTGCTGATCACCGATGTCGCCAGTGTGAAGGGCAGCGTGGTCGCGGCCGCCGCGGCGGTCTTCGGTAGCGTGCCGCCACGCCTGGTTCCCGGACACCCGATTGCAGGGGCGGAAAAGTCTGGTGTGGAGGCGGCCCAGGCCGGATTGTTCGAACGTCACCGGGTAATCCTCACGCCGCTCCCGGATACCGATGGCACGGCGCTTTCGATCGTGGACGCGATGTGGCGACTGACCGGCGCCGAGGTGGTGCGCATGGACGTCGCGACTCACGATCGCGTCCTTGCGATGACCAGTCATCTGCCACACATGCTTGCGTTTGCGCTCGTGGACAGTCTCGCGCGCCAGAGTGCGAGCGAGGACATCTTCCGCTTCGCGGCGGGAGGATTTCGTGATTTCACGCGCATCGCTTCGAGCGATGCCGTGATGTGGCGCGACATCGCGATTGCGAACCGCAGCGCACTGCTCGACGCGATCGACGGTTTCACGGTCACCCTCGACGGACTGCGCTCCGCAGTTGCGGATCGGCGGGAAACTGGATGTGCAGGGTAGCGTGGCTGGCCATGGTGACTCCCGGTAAGTGACGGTCAGTGCATGTCGTTATCGTAGCCCATTGTATGACAGGCTGCTGCGCCGGACGGTTGATGCAGGTCAACATATGCCAGCCTGCAAGCGGCGCCGGATGCGGCTTGCAGCCGGGCTGCAGGCCGCTGTGGGCAAGGTGTGCCGGGCTGCGGCTATTTGCCGCTACCGGGCGGCGGGGTCTGCGGCGTACCCGGAGTTCCGGGCACAACGCTGTTGGGTGTGTAGACGAATTGCCATTCGTTGTAGTGCTGCTTGTTGCGGAATTCCTTGTCGCGCTCGGCGAAACCGGCGCTTTTCAGCGGCTTGCGTTCGGAGCGGCTGGCGAC
>DAOLKH010000104.1:0-6394 GCA_035331685.1 Pseudomonadales bacterium | reverse complement strand
GAAGGCGTCATGAACGAGGTCGTGATCTACCACAACCCGCGTTGTTCCAAATCGCGCGAGGCGCTCGCCTGGCTGCGCGAGCGTGGCATCGAGCCGCGTGTCGTGCTGTACATGGAACAGGGGCTCGAAGTGGCTGAAGTACGCGGGTTGCTGCACAAGCTCGGCATCGGAGTGCGCGAGCTGCTGCGCAGCAGCGAGAGTGCCTATCGCGAGCGCGGACTGGCGGACGCCGCGTTGTCCGATGCGTCGCTGATGCGCGCGATCTGCGAGGAACCACGCCTGTTGCAGCGTCCACTGGTCCTGTGCGGCGAACACGGGGTGATCGCGCGCCCTGCAGAGCGCGCTGCCGACGTGCTTGCATGAGCGACTCCGTGACGGAGCTGGCGCGTCGGGTCACCCTCGTCGGTTACGTGCTGCTGCTCGTGGTGCTCTCGCTGCAGGTATTCGGCATCACCACGGTGGAGCCCGCGACGCGCGGTTTTCTGTGGGTGATCTGGGCCGGGCCTCTGGTGGTGTTCCTGCCGGGGCTGCTGCGCGGAACCTGGAAATCCTACATCTGGCTGTGTTTCGTGCTGCTCGTCTACTTCATGGGGACCGTATCGGGTCTTGCCGCGCCACCGAACGCTGCCTGCGAATGGCTGCAGCTCGTGCTCGTGTGTCTGGTATTCACGTCGGCGATGCTCTACGCGCGCTGGCGACAACGGGAGCTCGCCGGACATGGCGCCTGAGCGGGGAGAGAATCCGATGGGGCAAAAGCGCAAGGGTCCGCTGCGCCGCGCGTTTGCATTGCTGTGGGCCTGTGTCGGCTGGTTGCGGGTATCGCTGGCCAATCTGGTCTTTCTGCTGCTGCTCGTCGTCCTGTTCGTCACGCTGTCTTCCGAGCGTCTGCCGCGGGTGCCTGATGGCGCGGCGCTGGTCATCGATCCGTCGGGGGCGGTGGTCGAACAGCTCAGCTTCGTCGATCCGTTGGCGAACCTGTTCGGCAGGGGGGAGCAGGGCGAGCGTGAAACCCTGCTGCGTGATCTCGTCGAGGCGGTGCGTCACGCGAAGGACGATCGGCGTATCGCGATGATCGTGCTGGCGACCGATGCACTGGCCGGTGCCGGCATCACGAAGATCGCCGACATGGCAGCGGAGCTGGAGGCGTTCCGCGCCACCGGCCGCAAGGTGGTCGCTGTGGGGGACGCATTCACGCAGGAGCAGTACCTGCTCGCCACACAGGCCGACGAGATATGGATGCATCCGCTGGGTTCGGTCGAACTCAGCGGTTACGCCTCGTACCGCAACTACTATGCGGGCGTGCTGGAAAGGCTGCGTATCGATCTGCACGTGTTCCGCGCGGGCACCTTCAAATCCGCGTTCGAGTTCCTCGAGCGCGGCGACATGTCCGATGCCGACCGTCTGGCGACGGGCGAGCTGCTGCGCGAGGTGTGGAGCGCCTTCACCGCAAGCGTCACCGACCGCCGCCATCTGCCTCCCGAAGCCGTGGACCAGTATGCAAACCGCATCGACACGATTCTCGAGCGGCATGCAGGTGACGCCGGTGCCGCAGCACTCGAATACGGCTTCGTCGATGCGCTGAAATCGCGTACCGCCATCGACAAGGCGCTGAAGGAGATGGTCGGCGAGGATGGCGACGGCAACGTGAACTCGCTCGGCTTCCGTGACTATCTCGCTGCGGTGCGACCCTCGTTCAATCTGGCGCAGGAACGCAGGCAGCCGGTGGTCGGCGTGATCGTCGCCAGCGGAATGATCCTCGACGGCGAGCAGCCGGCAGGTGCGGTCGGCGGCGAGACGCTGGCTCGCCTGATCGGCGGTGCGGCAACCGACGCCCAGGTGGCAGCGCTGGTGCTGCGAATCGACTCACCCGGAGGCAGTGCGTTCGCATCGGAGATCATTCGTGAGGCGCTGCTCGCATTCCGTGCGACCGGCAAGCCGCTGGTGGTCTCGATGGGCAGCGTGGCGGCTTCGGGCGGGTACTGGATTGCGGCGCCGGCCGACGAGATCTGGGCCGCACCGACCACGATCACGGGTTCGATCGGCGTGCTGAGTGCGTTTCCGAGCTTCGCGCGTGCACTTGGCGAGCTCGGCATCCACAACGATGGCGTTGCGACCACGCGCAGTGCCGGTGGCCTCGATCCTTCCCGCGAGCTGTCGCCACAGATGCGCAAGGTGATGGAGCTCGCGAACGCGCATACCTATCGCCGCTTCATGGAGATCGTCGCCGAGGGACGAGGAATGCCGGTCGAGCGAGTGGCGGAACTCGCCGAGGGCCGGGTCTGGACTGGCGCACAGGCCGAGGCCAACGGACTCGTCGATCATCTCGGCAACATCGACGATGCGATCACGGCCGCAGCCCGCCTGGCGACGCTCGATACGTGGCGTACGCGCTGGATCGAGGAGCCGCGTTCGCTGGCCGCTCAACTGCTGGCAAGGTTGTCGCTGACACCGCAGTCGCTGCTCGCCCGGCTCACGGGTGGGATTGCCGGCGTCGCACTCGATGAGCCTGCACGCGTGCTCGCAACGGCGCTGCGCACGCCGGGCGCACAGTACGCGCTGTGCAGCGCCTGTGTGCCACTGTGATGATCGCTGGCGGGCACACAGCCGCATGATCCGCCGCCGGATCGCGAGTTTCGGTTACGCGTTCGAGGGGCTGGCCGCGATGTTGCGCACGCAGCCGAATGCGTGGATCCACACTGTTGCCACCGTACTGGTCGTCACGGCGGCATGGTGGCTGGAAGCGGCGGCCAGTGACTGGGCTCTGCTCGTGGTGGCCATGGCGCTGGTCTGGGTGGCGGAAGCGTTGAACACCGCGATCGAGTTCCTCGCCGATGCGGCCGTTCCCGATCACCATGCGCTGATCAAGCACGCGAAAGACGTTGCCGCCGCTGCGGTACTGCTCGCGTCGATTGCAGCCACCGTGATCGGCGCGCTGGTGTTCGTGCCGCTGCTCGGCTGATTCAGGCAGCCTGGCGCTGCAGCAGTACCTCGGCAACGTCTGCCAGATGCTGCAGCGATTCGGCGATGATGGCTTCCAGGGCAACATCATCGAGCCGGGCGAGTTCGATTGCGCGTCGATTGCAGGCGATGAGTGGGTCGTTGCTTGCAGGATCCGTCTCCAGGGTGCGCGCGATGCCGCGTGCCACGTGCACCAGCGCGCATTCACGCGCGTGTTCCTCGCTGCGCCATGGCTCGGACTGGCAGGCACACATGGCAATCAGCGCTGGCGGGAATTGCCAGGCGCGCATCAGTTCGGCACCAAGCTCCACGTGGTCGCAGCCGATGAGCTCGCGTTCGCTGTCTTCCAGTGCGGTGCCGGTGGAGCGCGAGTGCTCGAGCGCCGCGGTGTACTGCACGGGTGCGGCAAGACACATCACCAATTGGCCGATGCCGTGCAGCAGGCCGCCGACGAACAGACGTTCGCTGTCGAACATCCTGCTGCTTGCGGCCAGCATGCGCGCGAGGATGCCGGTATGCAGGCTGTGGCGCCAGAATTTTCCCAGATCCAGATCCGCCAGGACGAGTTGCTCGAAGGTTCCGATCACGGAAGTCGTGAGCACCAGATCGTGCAGACGCGAGATGCCCATCAGGTTGACTGCCAGCGAAATCGTTTCGATTTTCCGGCTGACGCCGAAGAAGGCGCTGTTGGCCACGCGCAGCAGGCGTGCCGTCAACGCCGGGTCGAGTTGCACGGCGCGCGCAAAATCCTCGATCGTGCTCTGCGGATCGTCCATCAGCGAACGGATTCCGATATAGGCTTCGGGCAGGCTCACCAGATCGCGGATCCCGGCCACGAGCTCCCTCGCTACCTGCGACATCGGGATCAGATCTCGATCACGGTTCGGATGCCGCGTCCTGCTGCCATGTCGGCGAAACCTTCGTTGACTTCGGGAAGCGGTCGGCGCGCGGTGATCAGTCCTTCGAGGTCGAGCTTGCCGGCACGCCACAGAGCGATCAGGCGCGGGATTTCATGCAGTGAATTGCAGCTCCCGAGCAGGCAGCCGCACAGCCGCTTCGCTGATGATGCGAACATCACCACGTTCTCGATCGTCACGCTCTGATCGAACGGAGGCGCACCGACGCAGACCGTCATGCCCCCCTTGCGGGTCAGCGCGAGGCAGCTTTCGATCAGGGCAGCAACCCCCGCCGTCTCGAATGCGTAGTCGACGCCGATCGAGTCCGTGAGTTGCATGACCCGCGCACCCAGATCCTCGTTCAAGGGATCGACCGCATGTGTGGCGCCCATCGCAATGGCTGCGTCGCGGCGTGCTGCCACGGGATCGGAGACGATTACCCGCGCTGCACCCGCAATTCTCGTTCCCTGTACCGTCGACAGCCCGATGCCGCCGAGGCCCTGGATCAGCACCGTGGCTCCCGGTTCGACGCGCGCCGTGTTCAGTACCGCGCCTACACCGGTCTGCACCGCGCAGCCGATCACGCAGGCCACGTCGAGCGGTACGTCGGCCGGAACCTTGATCGCGCCGTTTGCCGGTGTGATCACGTATTCGGCGAGTGCACCCAGGCCGACGCCGCGCAGCACGCGCTTCCCGCCGCGGGACAGCCCGGTGCTGCCGTCCGGCAGGGCCATCGTCGCAATGCCGATTCCGTCGACGCACAGGCTGTGCTGGCCGCGCAGGCAGTAGTAGCAACGCCCGCACGGCGGTGTTGCGGTCATGACGACCGGATCGCCGGGCGCGAGATGGGTGACGCCCGGACCCACCGACTCGACCACTCCAGCGGCCTCGTGACCCACGATGATCGGTTCGCCGAGCGGAAACGCCCCCGAAATCATGCTGTAATCGGAGTGGCACAGGCCGCAGTAGCGTACGCGCACACGCACCTCGCCAACGCGCGGTGCGATGATTTCGACGTCATCGCGGATGACCAGTGGCTGGCCCGGGGCTTCCAGTACGGCGGCGCGCATGCGGTGGTGCTCCACAGTGGTTTGCTGGCGCGCAGCCTAGCCAGCCGGGCGGAACCCGGTCAACCTCGCCATGCCGGCGGCGCCATTACGATCGTGCAAGCTTGGTGGCGGGATGATCCGCACGCCACGGCTCAGGCATTTTCGACGAATTCGACGATCTCGAGATTGAATCCTGATATCGCGCTGTAGCGAGTCGGGGAGTTCATGACGCGCATGCGATGCACGCCGATGTCCTTCAGGATCTGCGAGCCGGTGCCGTTCATGCGCCAGAAGCGCTGGCCCTTTTCGCTGCTGCTGCCCTGCGGTTGCGGCCTCTCGGGGTAGCTTTCGATCTGCTGCAGCAGTTCCGCTGTGTTCCGGTTGCGCGAGACCAGCACCAGCACCCCGTGCTCCTCGGCTGCGATGCGTTGCAGCGCCGAGTCGAGCGACCAGCCCCGCTTAACTCCGGGCCGTTCCACGCGGAACAGGTCGCGCAGCATGTCGAGTGCGTGTACACGCACCAGCGTCGGACGATCCGCGCTGATCTCGCCCCTGATCAGCGCGAAGTGCGCACTGCCGTCGATCAGGTCGACGTAGCTCAGCAGCCGCATCCGACCGTAGGCGGTGTCGATCGTGCTTTCCTGGCGGCGCGCGACGGTCTGGTCGTGCAGCGCCCGGTAGGCGATCAGATCGGCGATCGTTCCGATGCGCAGTTCGTGCCGTGCGGCGAACTGCTCCAGCTCGGGTCGACGCGCCATCGTGCCGTCTTCGTTCATGATCTCGACGATGACCGCCGCCGGTTCGAAACCGGCCAGCCGTGCAAGGTCGCACCCTGCCTCGGTGTGCCCGGCGCGTGTCAGCACTCCGCCGGGTTTCGCGACCAGCGGAAAGACATGGCCGGGCTGGACGATGTCGCCGGGGCCGGCGTCGCGGGCGATCGCCGCGTGCACGGTGGCTGCGCGACCGGCAGCGGTGATTCCCGGGACGCCCAGGCGGGCAGCGTCGATCGACACCGTGAAATTCGTCTCGTGCTGCGAGAGGTTCTTCTGCACCATCAGGGGCAGCGCGAGACGCTGGGCACGTTCTTCGGTGATCGGCAGGCAGATCAGCCCGCAGGCCTGCGACGCGAAGAAGTTGATGTGCTCGGCGGTCACCGCTTCGGCAGCGATGATCAGGTCTCCCTCGTTCTCGCGATCTTCATCGTCCATCAGAATGACCATGCGCCCGGCACGCATGTCGTCGATGATGTCCTGGATGGCGCTGATCGGCATGTTGCGCTCCGCGTAGGGTCTGGATCGGGAGGGCATTCAGCGCTGTGGGGGCAGGTCGAGCAGCAGTGTGTACGCCCTCACGAGACGGCCGGACGGCCAGCGTACCTGCACGACCATGTCCACATAGGGTTCGCTGACAGGCTGGGCAGTGCGTACCTCGATGCTCGCGCGGTCGTTGCGGTCGACCTCGAGCTGGAACTGGAGCGTGCGGGCCGATCCG
>DAOLKH010000103.1:0-6447 GCA_035331685.1 Pseudomonadales bacterium | reverse complement strand
CTACAAGAGTGTCTATGGACCGCTCGTCCGAACCCGCCTGTAGGCCGGGATTCATCCCGACAGATCCCGCCGGACCGGTAGTCACCCCGCCAGATCCCCGTGGGTCGGGACTCACCCCGCCAGATCCCCGTGGGTCGGGATTCATCCCGACAGCCAAATCCATGTGCCCCTGCGTGGCAGTCATCGCCACGCTGTTCCCCAGCGCGCAACGCCCGGTCGCAGGACTGTTCATTCGCGAGCGCATGTTTCGGGTCGCCGGGCGCATGCCGCTTTGCGTGATCTCGCCGCAACCGTGGTTTCCGTTACAGGGACTGATCCGGCGCTGGCGGCCGAACTACCGTCCGCCGCAGCCGTGCCACGAGGTGCAGCAGGGTATAGATGTGTGGTTTCCGCGATTCCTGTCGTTGCCAGGCGTTGGGCGCTGGCTCGATGGCTTTTTCATCGCGCTTGCCTGCCTGCCGCTGCTGCGCAGACTGCGCCGCGAGCGTGGGGTCGATCTTCTGGATGCGCATTTCGCGTATCCCGAAGGTTACGCCGCCACCCGGCTGGGTCGCTGGCTCGGGTTGCCGGTGACGATCACCTTGCGCGGTACCGAGGTGCCGTTGGCGCGGGATCCGGCGCGCTGCCGGCGCATGCTGCGTGCGATCGCCGACGCCAGTCGTGTGTTTGCCGTGTCCGATTCGCTGAAGCGCCATGTGGTTGGCCTGGGTGCCGATGCCGGCAAGATCCGCGTGGTCGGCAACGGGGTTGATTGCCACAAGTTCTTTCCCGTCGATCGCCGGCAGGCCCGGGATGAACTCGGGTTGCCGCAGGATGCCAGGGTCCTGATCTCGGTCGGTGGCCTGGTCGAGCGCAAGGGCTTTCACCGCGTGATAGAGCTGCTGCCCGAGCTGCTGGGCCGTTTCCCGAACCTGCACTACCTGGTCGTCGGCGGTGCCTGTCCCGAGGGTGATCTCACCGGGTTCCTGCACGAGATGGTCGTGCGGCTGGGGCTGCAGGAGCGCGTGCATTTTCTGGGGTCGCTGGCACCGCAGGATCTGCATCGGCCGCTGTCTGCTGCCGATGTGTTCGTGCTTGCAACCGCGAACGAAGGCTGGGCCAACGTGTTCCTCGAGGCGATGGCGTGCGGGTTGCCGGTAATCACCACCGACGTGGGCGGCAACAGCGAAGTGGTCTGCGAGGAATATCTGGGTTCGATCGTGCCGTTCGGCGATGCCGCGGCGTTGCGCGATGCGCTGGCGATCGCCCTTGCGCGCGCCTGGGACGGGGAGCGGATCATCGACTACGCGCGTGAGAACAGTTGGGATACGCGAGTGGAGATTCTGGAGCAGGAGTTCGGCAATCTGCTGCGGGAATGAACTGGCGGGGGTGCTGACTTATACTGCCCTCATGGTCCTTCTCTCTCTGTGGCAGTGCGTGGTCGTGCGTCGAGCTTCATTCCTGTGTCTGGCGTCGGTGGGTGTGATCCGGAAGCTGTCGTTGCTGTCGTTGCTGATGGCAGTGATGCCGCCGGCGCATGCCGAGCTGCCCGATCTGATCGAGCGCATCCGCCCGGGTGTGGTTGCCGTCGGCACCGTCAAGCCGGTCAAGCGGGCCAATGCCGACAGCGGACCGGCGCTGAAGTATCTGGGGACTGGTTTCGTCGTTGGCGATGGCCTGAAAGTGATCACTAACTTTCACGTCGTGCCCGAAAAATTCGACGCCGACGCGATGGAGTCGCTCGCGATATTCATCGGGCACGGTGGCGCCGGTGCGGCGCGCGAAGCGCGTGTGCTGCGCAGCGATCGTGAACACGATGTGGTGTTGCTCGGTATCCGGGGCGCCCCGTTGCCGACCCTGACGCTGGCTGAAGATGATCATGTGCGCGAAGGGCAGGAGATCGCATTCACCGGGTTTCCGATCGGCATGGTGCTCGGGCTCTATCCGGCGACACACCGCGGCATCATCTCGACGATCACCCCGGTCGTGATCCCGGCGGAATCCGCGCGTTCGCTCACCGCGGCCCAGATCCGGCGCATTCGTTCGCCATTCGACGTCTACCAGCTCGACGCGGTCGCGTATCCGGGCAACAGCGGCAGTCCGGTGTATGAGGTACGCAGCGGCAAGGTGGTCGGCGTGATCAACAGCGTGATGGTCAAGGGTACCAAGGAGTCTGCGCTGCGCGACCCGTCGGGCATCAGCTACGCGATTCCGGTGCGCTACGCACGCGCGCTGCTGGCGGCCGGAGCAGGACCGGAGCCGAAGTGAAGAAGGTCTCGGTGCTGATGGTCTGCACGGCAAACATCTGCCGCTCGCCGATGGCCGAGGCGCTGTTGCGCCTGCACGCAGAGCGTGCGGGTCTGCGGCGCAGGCTGCAGGTGCAGTCGGCTGGAACGCAGGTGAAGCGTGGAGGCGAACGCTCGGATGCGCGTGCGGTGAAGGCCGCGGCTTCGCTTGGTGCGGATGCCAGCAGGATCCGCTCGCGTGCGTTGCGTTCCGATGACTTCGAGCGCCACGACTATATCGTGGCGATGGATGCAGGTCATCGTGCACGCCTGGAGCAGGTGTGTCCGGTGGAGTTCGCGCCGAAGTTGCACCTGCTGCTGGAATTTGCACCCGAGACTGGGTTGATCGAGGTTCCCGACCCGTACTTCGGCAACTACGCAGGCTTCGAGCGGGTGCTCGGGCTGCTCGACGCCGGGGTGGCCGGGTTGCTGCTGCAATTGCGTGCCCGGCACGGACTTTGATCCAAACTGCCAGCCTTGGCTGTGTCGAAATTATTTACATCGTGTGCGCTGGCGCACAGAATTCGGTGCGAAGTTGTCGATCAAGTATTTGAGTTGCTTCGATTGTCCGAAATATGGTGTGAATTTTGCACAACAAACGTGTCAAGCTTGCAAGATTCATTTGTCGCGCGTTTCCCCGTTGCCGGAAGAGTGTGTCATGGTGTTGCGCTGCCGGAGGGTGGAACTCAGGGGCGAGGAGCGTGTGAATGAGTGAGGCAGCCGTGTCTCCGGGCGAAGCCTTCGAGCAGTATTTCAGCGTCGATCTTGCCTCGACCCCGGAGGCGCACGCCCACGTTTTTGGCATCCGCTATCGCGTCTATTGCGAGGAGTTCGGCTACGAGGATCGCAGCGCCTTTCCTGACGGGCAGGAGCGTGACAAGTACGACGCCGTGTCGTTGCACTGCCTGATCACGCACCGGGCGAGCACCACCCCGGCCGGCTGCGTGCGTCTGGTGCCGGCAGCAGCCCCGGGACTCGGGTTGCTGCCGCTCGAGGAGCACTGTGCGGACAGCCTGGATCGTGCCTTGCTGGACTCTTTTTCACTCGAACGCAGCACGATGTGCGAGATCTCGCGGCTTGCTGTCGATGGCCGCTTCCGCCGGCGCGCCGGTGAGTCGATGAGTCGCTTCGGTGCCAGCAAGGCACTCGACATATCGCAACAGGAAGAGCGCAGCTTTTCGCTGATATCGGTCGCGGCGTTCCTGGCGGCAACCGCCCTTACCGATCTTTCGGGGCGTCACAACGTGCTGGCGATGATGGAGCCGTTCCTGCCGCGCATGCTCGAACGTTCCGGCATCCATTTTCACCGGGTCGGCGCCGATGTTGACTACCATGGCCTGCGTGCTCCGTATCTGGGTCGTACCTACCAGGACGGACTTGCCACGATGCGTCCGGAGCTGAAGCAGATGTACCAGGCGATACATGCACGAATTCGCAGCCAGTTCCAGGTCGCAACAGGAGGTGTGTCATGACCTCTCAGCACGTCTCGTTGCTCGATGATTTCCGCCGCTTCTTCAAGCTCAGCCTGGCCACGACCGATGAGCAGAAGCGGGTGATCTACCGTCTGCGTTATCGTGTGTATTGCGAGGAGCTGCGCTACGAGGATCCCTCGGCGTTTCCCGATCGTCTCGAAACCGACGAATTCGACGCGCGCTCACTGCATTGCGCGGTGATCCACAAACGCAGCGGAATTGCGGCGGGTTGCGTTCGTCTGGTGCGTTCGCCCGCAGGCCAGCACGAGACGCCGCTGCCCATGGAGCGGTACTGTGCTCATGCGCTGGATCCCGCTACCGTGGGCTTCATGAAGCACAACCGGGACACGATCTGTGAACTTTCCCGCCTCGCCGTCGACAGCCGGTTTCGCCGCCGTCTCGGTGAGGCGGGCAGCGAGCTCGGCGAGCTGGCTGCGCTGGACGTCTGTGACCAGGAGGAGCGTACGTTTTCTCTGGTCGCGACTGCCGCGATCATGGCGGGGATCGCGCTCACTGACCTCAGCGGTTGCAGCAACGTCTTCGCGATGATGGAAGTGTGCCTGCCGCGGGTGTTGTCGCGGACCGGGCTGTATGTGGAGCGTGCAGGCGAGGAAGTCGATTATCACGGTCGGCGTGCGCCTTTCTTCATCACGACCGAGGCGGCGGTCGCTGGCATGAATGCCGAGCAAATGCAGTTCTACCACGAGATTCGCCGAGGCCTCGCGCACGGCTACGCGGCCGAGGTCGCGCGCGAGGCGGTCTGATTCCGGCGTTGCCGCCGGCTGCGCGACACGTGTGGCCCTGGCTACACCCCGTAATAGTCTCGATACCACTTGACGAAGCGTGCAATGCCTTCCTCGACCGGCGTGGAGGGCTTGTAGCCCACGTCCCGCATCAGCGCGTCGACATCGGCGTACGTGTTCGGCACGTCCCCCGGCTGCAGTGGCAGCAGTTTCTTCTGTGCCTTGCGGCCGAGGCATTGCTCGAGGATGTCGATATAGCGCAGCAGTTCGACCGGGTTGTTGCTGCCGATGTTGTAGAGCCGGTACGGTGCCTTCGACGTGGCAGCATCGGGCGTGTCGCCGCTCCAGCCGGGGTCCGGTACCGCAACCTGATCCAGCGTGCGGATCACGCCTTCGACTATGTCGTCGATATAGGTGAAGTCGCGCTGGTGATGGCCGTGATTGAACACGTCGATCGGCTCGCCGGCGAGGATCTTGCGCGTGAAGATGAACAGCGCCATGTCGGGCCTGCCCCACGGGCCGTAGACCGTGAAAAAGCGCAGTCCCGTCGTCGGCAGGCCGTACAGGTGGCTGTACGTGTGAGCCATCAGCTCGTTGGCCTTCTTGCTGGCGGCGTAGAGGCTGACCGGGTGATCCACGTTGTCGTGGACGGAAAATGGCATGCGGGTGTTGGCGCCGTACAGGTGGCTGAACGTGTGAGCCATCAGCTCGTTGGCCTTCTTGCTGGCGGCGTAGAGGCTGACCGGGTGATCCACGTTGTCGTGGACGGAAAATGGCATGCGGGTGTTGGCGCCGTACACCGAGCTGCTCGATGCGTAGACCAGATGTTCGACTTCGTGGTGGCGACAGAGCTCCAGTACGTTCATGAAACCCTGGATGTTCGATGAGACATAGGCGTGCGGATTCGTGAGCGAGTAGCGCACGCCGGCCTGCGCCGCGAGGTTCACCACACGCTGTGGCCGGAATTCGCTGACCACACGCTGCATTGCCTCGAGGTTCTCGAGGTCGATGCGGGCCTCGCGAAAACCCGAATGGCTTGCAATGCGTGCGAGGCGGTCTTGCTTCAGGCGCACATCGTAGTAGTCGTTCAGGTTGTCGACGCCGAGTACCTCGTCGCCACGTTCCAGCAGTCGGATCGCTAGGGCGTTGCCGATGAAGCCGGCGCTGCCGGTGACCATGATTTTCATGTGAAGCGTGCAATTCCTGTGGTTTTGTGCTCGCGATCATCGCGATCGGCGCGGGCAGCTCGTGCCTGCAACGAAGACCAGAAATCTAGCACAGCCCCGGTAGTTGCGCCTTCACGGTCGAAGTCTATAGTGTAAGCGTTTGATCCGGCCCCAGATCCTGGCCTCCGATCCGGCGTCGACCAGCCGCAGCCACGGGAATTCGCACTGCATGTACCTCGAGTATTACGGGCTCGCGCGCAAGCCGTTCAGCCTGACCCCCGACCCTGAATTCATGTTTCTCAGCAAGCAGCACGCGATCGCGCTGGCAATGCTGAAATACGGCCTGCAGAACCAGGCCGGATTCACGTTGATCACCGGCGAGGTGGGCTCGGGGAAGACCACGCTGATCCGCCACCTGCTGCGCACGCTGGAAGCCAACCTCACGATCGGGGTGATCACGAATACGCACCGCAACTACGGTGATCTGCTGACCTGGATCCTCAGTGCCTACGGGCTGGACCTGGGGGATCGCGACAACGTGACGATGCACCGGCGGCTGCTCGAGTTCGTGGCAGCGGAGCACAAGGCCGGACGGCGCGTGGTGCTGGTCGTCGATGAGGCGCAGAACATGGATGTGCAGATGCTGGAGGAGTTGCGACTGCTGTCGAACATGAACGTCGGCGACGAGCTGTTGCTGCAGTTGGTGCTGGTGGGGCAGCCGGAGTTGCAGCAGACGATCGCGTTGCCGGAACTGTTGCAGTTCGCACAACGGATCTCGGCCGAACATCACATCACGCCACTC
>DAOLKH010000102.1:0-6477 GCA_035331685.1 Pseudomonadales bacterium | reverse complement strand
GCATCTGGCGGCAGCGACGGCCCTGCTGCCGATTTATCAGGCGACGGAGAAGTGGCCTCGGCTGCTGGCGATGTACGAAGTGCTGCTGGGACACGCGCAGAGCGACGCGGAAAAGATCCAGTACATGCACAAGATCGCCGAGCTGGCCGAGCAGAAGCTGTCGGCCAAGCCGCTGGCGTTTTCGTGGCTGTCGAAGGCGTATGCGCTGCGTGAGTCGGAGTCGCTCGATAGTCGGCCTCGGCAGCAGCTGGAGTCGGAGCTGCGACGGCTGGCGGGCGAAGCGGACACCTGGAACGAGCTGGTTTCGATCTACGCGCGTCAGGTGGAAAAGCTGGACGACGGTGCGCACAAGCTGGCTCGTCTGCGGCTGCTCGGTCAGTGGACGCAGCAGAAGCTGCATCGTCTCGACGAGGCGCGCGGCTATTGGGAACAGGTGCTGGCCAAGATTCCGCTCGACGAAGAAGCGCTGACGGCGCTCGAGCAGATCTTCCAGTCGCAGGAAAAGTATCCCGAGCTGCTGGGCATCTATCGCAAGCGCGTCGAGAGCCAGGCGGATCAGAGCAAGCGTACCGACGTTCTGTTTCGTATGGCCAGCGTCGAAGAAAACAAGCTGAGCGATCGGGGCGCAGCGGCGGCAACGTATCGTCGGATCTTGGCAGAATCAGCGTCGAATGCGTCGATGGCGACGACGATGCGTGCGCTGCGTGCGCTCGAAGCACTGGGACTCATGCTGCGCATCGAGACACCTCCGCAGCCGGTCGCCGCAGTGCTGCACACATCGTGGCGACTCGACATCGTCGGCCAGGACCGTCCCGGCATCGTGCACGAATTCTCCGCGGCGCTGGCCAGCCGGCGAATCAACGTGGTGCAGTTGCGCAGTGACATCACCAGCGCGCCGATGAGTGCCGCACCCTTGTTCACGGCGAGCGTGACCATCCAGGTGCCGGCTGAGATCGATATCGACGAGCTGCGCGAACGCCTGGAGGCGATTGCCGAGGAACTGACGATCGACTATGCGCTGGTCGAGGCCGGCTGAACCTTCATTTGGCACCGCGCCCGCACAGGGTGCGCAATGCGAGCAGCAGACCGAACAGCACGCCCGCGCAAACGATGATCGCGCCGATCATCAGCACGGTCTGCCACAGGAACGTCACTATCGCACCGATACGAAAATCGAAGACAAGAGCCGTCGACACTGCCAGCGCGAACATGGCAACGACGCCGAACAGCAGCAGACGATTGCGTCGCAGCAGCCGCAGGACTTCCATCACGCGATCCTCCCTTCCGCTTGCACTCTCTCCGCCGCATGTACCGTTCCCGCCAGAGGCCCGCGCACCGCGAGCAGCACCAACCCCCAACCCGCAAACGCTGCGAGTGCCGCGACCACGTATGCGAGCTGTGGCTCGCCATCCCACAGCACGCCGCTCGTCAACGCTCCGGTTGCACCGCCGGCGCCAAAACTCACGGCCGCGTACAACGCCTGTCCACGCCCCTGCTGCGCCGGCGCGAAGTGACGGCGCAGCAGCTCGATTCCAGCCGCATGGAAGCTGCCGAAGCTCGCCGCGTGAAGACACTGTGCAAGCAACAACACCAGTATGTAACGCGCACCGAAGCCGATCATCAACCAGCGCAACGCAGCGAGCAACAGGCTGGCGAGCAGGATGCTGCGCAGACCGTGGCGGGCCAGCAGCCGGTGTGCGAACGCGAACACGCCGATTTCGGCGACCACGCCGAGAGCCCACATCTGTCCGGTCGCGGCACGCGTGTAACCGTACTGCTCCAGATACAGACTGAAGAAGCCGTAGTACGGTGCGTGCGAAAACTGCAGCAGGAACGACGCAGCGAGAAACGCCACCAGCGCCGGCTCGCGCAACCTGTCACCGATACCCTGCACGTCGCGCGTGCGTGATCCGGCATCCGGATCCCGGATCAGCCAGGCGCCGGCTGCGATCAGCACCAGCAGCGCAAGCAGCAACCACGGCACCCGAATCACATCGACATGATCGAACAACATTCCGCTGCCTACGACCGCGACGATGAAACTCACCGAACCCCACAGCCGCACCAGACCGTAACGCTGCACCGCGTCGCGCAGCGACGCCAGTGTGATCACCTCGAACTGGGCGAGGATCGCATTCCAGAACACCGAGTGCACCAGCACCACAGCCACGATCCACGCGACGCCGCTGTGCCACGGCAGCGCTGCAAAGCTCGCCGCGGCGAACAGTGCACCGACGCGAATCAGCCGCAGATGGCATCCGCTGCGATCGGCGATCCAGCCCCACAGGTTGGGCGTCACGATACGCGTTGCCGCCATCACGGCGAGCACGACGCCGATCGCCGTGGCATCCAGCCCGACCGCCTGCAGGTACAGGCTCCAGTAGGGCATCATCACCCCGAGGAACGCGTAGTACAGAAAATAGAACAAGGACAGACGGACGTAGGTCGACCGCCCTGGAATCATCGAGCAGTCGGAGCGCGAACGGATGCCGGAACCACAGGCGTCACCGACTGCACATCGGCATTCTGGGCCCGGTGGCGCAGCCAGTGATCCATCAGCACCAGGGCCAGCATCGCCTCTGCGATCGGCGTCGCGCGGATGCCGACGCAGGGATCGTGGCGTCCGTGCGTGACCACCTCGAGTGCATTGCCGAAGCGGTCGATCGACGGGCCGGGCAGGCGGATGCTCGAGGTTGGCTTCAGGGCAATCGAGACCACGATATCCTGGCCGCTGGAAATACCACCGAGAATGCCACCCGCGTTGTTGCCGAGGAATCCCTGCGGCGTGATCCCGTCGCGATGCTCGCTGCCCTTCTGGCCGACGACCGCGAAACCGGCGCCGATCTCCACACCCTTCACAGCGTTGATTCCCATCATCGCGTGCGCGATATCGGCGTCGAGGCGGTCGAACACCGGCTCGCCGAGTCCGGGAGGAACACGACTCGCGACGACATTGATGCGCGCCCCGATCGAATCACCCGACTTGCTCAACGCGGCCATGTACTCCTCCAGCCGTGGCACCAGCGCCGGATCGGGGCAGAAGAATGGATTCTCGCCTACCGCGTCCCAGTCGAGTGTCGCCGCCGCAAGCGGGCCGAGCTGCGCCAGATAGCCACGCACCGAAACACCGAGACGCTCGCGCAGGTACTTCTTCGCGATCGCGCCGGCAGCAACCCGCACTGCGGTTTCGCGTGCCGAGGAACGCCCTCCACCACGGTAGTCACGCATTCCGTATTTCTGCGTGTACGTGTAATCCGCGTGATTCGGCCGGAACGTGTCCTGAATCGCGCTGTAGTCCTTCGAGCGCTGGTCGGTATTCTCGATCAGCAATCCGATCGGCGTACCCGTGGTCACGCCTTCGAACACACCGGAGAGGATGCGCACGCGGTCGTCTTCACGTCGCTGCGTGGTGAAACGCGAACTGCCGGGACGACGCCGGTCCAGATCCGGCTGCAGGTCTTCCTCCGCGAGAGGCAGCCCGGGCGGACAACCGTCGACGATGCCTCCGATGGCCGGACCATGGCTCTCACCGAAGGTGGTCAGCGTGAAGAGCCGTCCGATGGTATTGCCTGACATGAAAAATCCGCGCTCGGTGGGTGAAGCGCGATTATACGGAGATTGCGGTACACGTCGCTCGCAAACAGCTTTGCCTCGACGTCAGGCTGGCTGCGTTGCCCCGCCGCCTGCAAGTTCGGCCGCATGGATCAGCGCAACGCCGTGTCCTCCGTGCGCCAGATCCGGCCACACAAAGGCAAGCTGCGGAAAGGCCTGCTCGAGCGCATCGGCACTGTTGCCGACTTCAAGCACCAGCAGACCGTTGCAATCGAGATGCGGTACCGCATCGACGAGAATGCGGCGCACCAGATCGAGTCCATCGGTACCCGCTGCCAACCCGAGCTGCGGCTCATGCCGATACTCGGCCGGCAGCGCCGCCATGTCGGCAGCGTCGACGTAGGGTGGATTGCACAGGATCAGGTCGAAGCGTTCCCCGGCCAGCGCCGTGAACAGATCCGATTCGACCACACGCACACGAGCGGCCACATCGTGCAGCGCGACGTTGATGCGCGCCACCTCGAGCGCCTCCGGTGACACATCGGCAAGCGCCACCTCGGCATCCGGCCACGTCAGTGCCGCGGCGATGCCGATGCAACCACTGCCGCAGCACAGGTCGAGGATACGCCGCGGGACTCTTCCGTCCAGCCACGGTTCACAGCCACTGGCGAGCAGCTCTGCGATCGGCGAGCGTGGCACCAGCACTGCCGGTGTCACATGGAAACGCAGTCCGCCGAACCACGCCTCGCCGAGCAGGTACGCAGTCGGCACGCGCTCGCCGATGCGCCGTGCCAGCAGGGCATCCAGACGCTGGCGTTCCCGCGCGGCAAGGCGTGCGTCGAGCACCCAGTCGGGACTGTCGAACGGCAGGTGCAGCGTCCCCAGCACCAGCCAGCGTGCCTCGTCCCACACGTTGTCGGTGCCGTGCCCGAACGCCACACCCGCGGCATTGAAGGCACTCACCGTCCAGCGCAGGAAATCCCGGATCGTTGCCAGCTCCACCGGTACCCGGTGGGTATCGTCACGCTTGCCCACATTCCCTCCAGAGACGAGCAACGCGATCGGCGATCACCGGAGCCGCCGCGAGCATATGGCAGTGATGACAGCCGCCCACCATCTCGCGCTGCAGACCCGGATACCAGTCGAGCGCGCCGTGGCGCGGCAGCCGCCTGGCCATGCCGGCGCCAGTCGTGAAGATCAGTGTCGGCGCCGTGATGCCTGACAGTACGTTGCGAACCTGCGCCCGCGTGAACTTCAACGCCGACGCGTAACGCAGCCGCGGATCGGTGCGCCAGCGGAAACCGCCGGCAACCGGTTCCAGGCTGCGCGGCACCAGCAGACTCGCTGCGCGCGGATCGATTCCGGTCGCTGTGCAGCGCGCCGCGATTGCTGCTTCCACACCCGGGAACACCGGGCCATCACGTGAACTTCGCTTCGCGTAATCGTGGGTGAAGCTGCGCAATTGCTGCAAGGTCTGTGGCCCCTCGAGCAGCGGTATCAGCGCACCGTCGAGCATCACCAGACTGCTCACGACCGACGCCTCGGTTGCAGCCAGCAGCGAAGCGATCGCCGCGCCGCGCGAATGTCCGAGCAGATCGTAACGCTCGAGACCCAGCGCTGCCGTGAAGTGCATCAGTGTCGGCAGATCGTCCCAGATGTTGTAGGTGCCATCGACACCGCGATGTGCACTCAGCCCGTGGCCCGGCAAATCGAGTGCAATGATCCGCCGCCCGTCCAGCAACGGCGCCAGTGTGTCGAACGACGCCGCATTGTCGAGCCAGCCATGCAGGGCCAGCACCGGATACGCATCCCTGGCTCCCCATTCACGCCACGCCAGGCGCACACCGCGCACCTCGCGGCTGTGTTCCCGAGGCTGGCGTGCACGCGCGTTCACGGCAACAGCACGCCAGGCAGGAACGACATCGACAATCTGCGGCGCATGGTGACTTCAGGCACCACTCAGCTCGAGCAGAAGCCGGTTCAGCCGCTGCACATACGCTGCCGGATCTTCGAGATCGTCGCCGGAAGCGAGCTGTGCCTGCTCGAACAAGATCATCGTCAAGGTCGCAAAACGATCCTCGTCAGCCTCTCGGTCGAGCCGTCCGACCAGCGGGTGATCCGGATTGATTTCCAGTATCGGCTTGGCGTCGGGAACCTGCTGGCCTGCCGCCTGCATGATGCGGCGCATCTGCACGCCCATATCGTAATCACCGACTACCAGGCAGGCAGGCGATTCGGTCAGTCGTGCCGTGATGCGCACATCCTGCACGCGCTCCCCCAGCGCCTTCTTCACGCGCTCGACCAGATCCCGGGCTTCTTCCTGGCGCTTCGCACGTGCTTCCCGGCTCGTGCTGTCGTCGAGATCGCCGAGATCCAGATCGCCACGCGCGACATCCTTCAGCTTCTTGCCACCGAACTCGCCGAGGTAGGTGGTCATCCACTCGTCGATGCGATCGTACAGCAGGATCGCTTCTATGCCCTTCTGGCGCAGCAATTCCAGGTGCGGACTGCTGCGCGCGGCAAGGAAGCTGTCCGCGACCACGAAATAGATGTCCTGCTGCCCGTCGCGCATGCGCGCCACATACTGTTCGAGGCTCTGGTCCTGCACCGCCCTGTCGGAATGCGTGGTCGCAAAACGCAGCAGCTTCGCGATCCGTTCCCGATTCGCGAAATCCTCTGCCGGACCCTCCTTCATGACCTGACCGAACACATCCCAGAATTTCTGGTAATCATCGGGACGCTGACTGGCGACATTCTCGAGCATGTCGAGCACCCGCTTGCTCAACGCACCTCGCATCGCGTCGACCGCCGCGCTGTTCTGCAGGATCTCGCGCGAGACGTTCAGCGGCAGATCGGTGGAATCCACCACACCCTTCACGAAACGCAGGTACAGCGGCAGGAACTGCTCCGCGTCGTCCATGATGA
>DAOLKH010000101.1:0-6511 GCA_035331685.1 Pseudomonadales bacterium | reverse complement strand
GCTGTACCTGCCGTCGGGCAGTTCGGGTGAAGAGCGTCAGGCCGTGAAGTTCGCACTGATGGAGCGCTTGATGCCACATCTGCGCCAACTGCGCACGGACGGACGCGAGTACATCGTCTGTGGCGACTGGAACATCTGCCACAAGGAGATCGATCTGGAGAACTGGCGTGGCAACCGCAAGAACTCCGGTTTCCTGCCGGAGGAGCGCGCATGGCTCGACGTGCTGTTCGGTGAGGTGGGTTTCATCGATGCGTTCCGGGAGATCAACCCGCAACCGCGCCAGTACACCTGGTGGTCGAATCGTGGCCGGGCGCGAGAGAACAACGTGGGGTGGCGCCTGGACTACATGGCGGTGACACCGGGGCTGCGCGCGCGCATCCGTGGCGAGTCGATCTACCGGGACCAGCGCTTCTCGGACCACGCGCCACTCGCGATGGACTTCGAGTGGAGCCTGTAAGTGGGGTGGACGCAAAAAGCCTCCGATCGTCGATGCGCGCTTGCGGTTGTGGGGCGAAGCCAAAGTCTTTACAGTCGCACCCCGTGTGTCCATTTTGAATACCACACTTGAAGTATATTTTGTAATTCATTGATTTCAGGAGAATTCATGTTTTTGATTCCTGCTGCCCATGCTCAGAGTGCCCCGGCCGCAGGCGGGGATCCGATGATTTCGTTTGCGTTCATGATCGGCATCTTCGCGCTGTTCTATTTCATTGCGATCCGTCCGCAGCGCAAGCGCCAGAAGGAGCACCAAGACATGCTCGGCAAGCTTGCGGTGCGTGACGAGGTGGCGACCACGAGCGGAATCCTCGGGCGCGTCACCGCGCTGGAACAGGACTTCGTGGTGCTGAAGGTGGCGGACAATGTCGAGATCAAGCTGCAGAAGTGGGCGGTGCAGAGCGTGCTGCCGAAGGGAACGCTGAAGGGCGTGGGCGCCGCGGGCGAGAAGAAATGATGTGGCGGTGCCGGGATTGAGCCGATGGGCGAGCGGATCTCCGGGCTGGTTGCACCCGCGCGCCTGCAACTGGCTCGCCTTCCCACCCCGCTGGAACCGCTGGATCGGTTGAGCCAGGCGATCGGCGGCCCGCGGATCTGGGTCAAGCGCGATGATCTCAGCGAGTGCGCGGCGAGTGGCAACAAGATCCGCAAGCTCGAGTTCACGATGGCCCAGGCGCTCGCCGAGGGCGCAGACACATTGCTTACCTGCGGTGGGCTGCAGTCGAATCACTGTCGTGCGACCGCGCTGCTCGGTGCGCGGCTGGGCCTTGGCGTCGAACTCGTGCTGCGCGGCGAGTCGCAGGGAGTACCGGACGGCAATCTGTTTCTTGACCGGCTCGCCGGTGCTGCGGTGCACACCTACCCGGCGCAGCGTTATCAACAGGAACTCGACGCACTGCTCGCCACACACGCGGCGCGGCTGCGCGCCGAGGGTCGTCGCCCGTTCCTGATCCCGACCGGAGCCAGCGACGCCATCGGCGTGTGGGGCTATGTGGCCGGTGCCGCCGAACTCGCCGCCGACTGTGCGCGGGTTGGCATCGTGCCGCGGCAGGTGGTGTGCGCCACGGGCTCCGGCGGCACCCAGGCCGGGCTTACTGCAGGGCTGGCACTGGCCGGGATGCGGGCAGAAGTCTGGGGTATTGCGGTCTGTGACGATGCCGCGTGGTTCCGGCGCAAGGTGCGCACCGACCTCGCTGCCTGGAGGCAACGCTACGGCGTGACGCTCGACGTGGAAGCACTCGGTGTGCACGTGCTCGACGCCTACATCGGCGCCGGCTACGCGAGGGCCGATGCCGCCGTGTTTGCCACGATTGGCGAGCTTGCGCGCGTCGAGGGGCTCGTGCTCGATCCGGTCTACACCGGCAAGGCATTCCACGGGATGCTCCAGGAAATCCGCGGTGGACGTTTCGCCGGCGGTGGCGATGTGGTATTCGTGCATACCGGCGGTCTGTTCGGGCTGTTTGCACAGCGTGCGGAAGCGCATGCCGCCGGGCTGCTCGAGCATGGGAGTTGAGCGATGTTCACCAGACCTCCGATTCTTCATCCACGTTACGGTGAGCGCGTGTTCCGACGCCGCATTCGGCTGCTCGCGGACAGCACAACGGTACGCGGCGGGCTCGAGGACAATCTGCACGCGTGCCGTCTCGCCCTGCACCACGACGGGCACGCCATCACCGCAATCGAGGCCGAATGGCTGCGTTACCCGACGCGCATATGTCCGGCGTCCACCACACATCTGGAGCGCCTGGTCGGCCGGCCGCTGACCGGCAGCCGCGCCGAATTCCGCTCCTGGGAAGACCCGCGCACGCACTGCACCCATCTGCACGACCTGCTGGGGTTCGCGGTCGCGCAGGCGCTGCGTGGCACGCCGTCACGCCAGTACGACGTCACGCTGCCTGACCCGCATGAAGGCGAATCGACGCTTGCCGAGGTGGCGCTCGACGGGCGCGTGGTGCATCGCTGGCGCATCGATCACCCGCGGATCGTGGCGCCGGTGGAACTTGCGGGTCGCGAAGTGTTGCGCGGTTTCGCTGCGTGGTCGGCCCAGGTCTGGAGCGGCGACGAGCTGGAGGCGGCAGCGGTGCTGCAGATGGCGATCATCGTGGGCACCTCGCAGCGCTGGGACCTGGCAGCCATGCGTCAGCGCGCTCCCGATGAAACGCTGAGCGCACGCGAGCGTGCTGCCAATACCTGCTTTGCATACCAGGACGTGCGCTTCGACAGCGCGTTACCGGTCGTCGATTCGGTCCGCGATTACGGCGACGCGCCGGAGGAACTCGTCCGATTCGTGCAACCCGGGCTGGCCGGCCTGACGGACGGTCGCTGAAATGGCTGCGGTACTCGGCAACCGGCTGGTGATCGCGATCTCCTCGCGCACGCTGTTCGACCTCGATGCGAGCCATGACGTTTTCGAGCGCGAAGGCCTGGAGGCGTACCACCGCTACCAGATCGAACACGAGGACGAAGTGCTGGCACCCGGAGACGCGTTCCCGCTGGTGCACAAGCTGCTGGCACTGAACGAGCGCCTGCCTGAGGACACGCGCGTCGAGGTGATCCTCATGTCGCGCAACAGCGCCGACACCGGACTGCGTGTGTTCAACAGCATCCAGCACTATGGACTGGCGATTTCGCGTGCGGCGTTCTGCGGCGGAGAGAGTCCGTGGCGCTACGTCAGTGCCTTCGGCTGCCACCTGTTCCTTTCGACGGAAGCCGAGGACGTGCGTCAGGCGCTGGAGCAGGGCGTTGCGGCGGCGACCTTCCTGCCGTCGCAGAACTCCGGCCTAGCCGGTCAGCAGATCCGCTTCGCGTTCGACGGGGACGCGGTGCTTTTTTCCGACGAGGCCGAACAGGTTTACAAGAAACACGGGCTGGATGAGTTCGCGCGCAGCGAAACGGCGGCCGCGCACGAACCGCTGAGCGGCGGGCCGTTCAAGGCGTTCCTGGCCGCACTGCAGCGCCTGCAGCACGAATTTCCGCACGACGCCTGTCCGATTCGTACCGCGTTGGTGACCGCGCGTTCGGCGCCGGCGCACGAGCGTGTGGTACGCACCTTGCGCGCGTGGGGAATACGGATCGACGAATCCCTGTTCCTCGGCGGGCTCGACAAGGGCGAATTCCTGCGCGCTTACGGTGCCGACGTGTTCTTCGACGATCAGCTCGGGCATTGCGACTCGGCGAGCCGTCACGTCGCCACCGGTCATGTACCGCATGGCGTAGCCAATCGCTGAGCGCCCGTACGTACCGGTTGCGCCGACGGCCTAGCGCGCCTCCCTGGGAACGAACCTGCGCGCGATCAGGACGATCCAGGTCGCCAGCACGAAAGGGAAGGTGAGCGCCGGAACGCCGCTCACGAGAAACGCCCTGGTTATCACGATGGACAGCGCGATGCCGATCAACGGCAAGACGGGTCCTCGCGCAACCAGCGCAAGCGCAATTGCACTCAGCACGGCGTTGTACCCGTGGATTCCCGCGACGAGCCGATCGACGGGCCAGTCGAGCACGGCAGCGGTGACGACGGCCACTGCCGCACCGAGAGCGGCGAAGTCGGCACATTGGGTCGAGTTGATCAGTATCGCAACGAGAAAGACCAGACCGGTCAGCGAATTTCCCTGGAACATGACCTGGCCGAATGCCTGCAGGAATCCGTCCGCAAGGGCGTACCCGCTCGCCATGCTGCCCGCGCCTGTTGCCTGCCCTGGCGGGATCAGCAGGAACATCAGCCAGACCGTCAGCACGAAGGGAAAGGTATAGGGATTCAGCGAGCGGAGCTGCATCGCACGCATGAGCCCGGTTGCGAACACGATGCCGCAGATTCCGGCGGCAGCAGCGAGGATCGACACGGGATAGAAGTGCACGGTCGCAATGCCGACCAGCGCCGCATTGAAGCCGTAGAGGCCGTCCCGGATTTCGTCAGGCGGAAATTTTCCCGACCACGCCAGCGCCGTGCCGGCCACCGATCCGAGGAATGCAGCGAACGCCGCAAGCGGAGAATTGATGGCTATCGCCAGCACGAACCCGACTCCGGTGGCAGCGTTGCGCTGCAACATGATCTGGCCGAGGCCACGCAGCACGGACAAAAGGAATTCCATCGGGAAGATCCGGATTTCCGGTGAAGGATCAGCGCCAGACGAAAAGGGTCAGCGCCAGCAGCATGCCGAACGCGGCCAGCGTCAGGTTGCCCCAGATGCCCCAGCGCGCGGCGTAGCGCGGCGGGAACTCGGCTGGCGTGAGCGAGCGCAGCACGACTGCATACTGGCGGGCCGAGTACGCCGAGGTGAACGTGCCCAGCACGATGAAACCAAGCCCCAGCCAGAAACTCGTTTCCATATTGGCTGCATGAATCGAATCTGGTGACATCGCCTGGATCAGGATCCGCGCACGCTCGACCACGAAACCGAAAGCCATCAGCGAGAGGCTGGTGCGATTCCACGCGAGCAGGGTGCGCTCGGCTGCAAACAATACCCTTGGGTCCTTGAGGTCGGACATCGATGGCTCCCGTACACGTCGGCGCCGATTTAACGCGACCAGGCGTGCCGATGGAAGCGCAGTGCGCCGGTTCCGGCATATTTTGCAGCCTTGGCGGACTTTCGACCGGGGGCACCCGTACTCCAGCGGCACTTCCAGCGACACCGGTAGCCGCCACAGACAAGAACCGCTATCCTGCGCGCGTCTTGAACGCGCCCGCTCGCCGATTTCCGAGTCCATGAAACTTCAGCAATTGCGCTACATCTGGGAGGTCGCCCGTCACGACCTGAATGTTTCGGCGACCGCGCAGAGCCTGTTCACGTCGCAACCGGGCATCAGCAAGCAGATCCGCCTGCTCGAGGACGAGCTCGGCGTCGAGATCTTCGAGCGCAGCGGCAAGCATCTCACGCGCGTGACCCCGGTCGGTGAGGCCATCCTCGAGCGCGCCGGCGAGATACTGCGTCGCGTCGAGTCGATCCGGCAGGTGGCGCAGGAGTTTCGCAACGACCAGAAGGGCACGCTGTCGATCGCGACCACGCACACCCAGGCGCGCTACGCCCTGCCGCCCACGATCAAGGCGTTCATGCAGCGCTACCCCGACGTGTCGCTGCACATGCATCAGGGCACTCCGGTCCAGATTGCGGAAATGGCGGTCGACGGCACGGTGGATTTTGCGATTGCGACCGAGGCGCTGGAACTGTTCACCGACCTCGTGATGATGCCGTGCTACCGCTGGAATCGTTGCGTGATCGTGCCCGAAGGGCATCCACTGGCGAACGTCGAACGCCTCACGATCGAGGATGTGGCTGCGTTTCCGATCGTGACCTATGTGTTCGGTTTTACCGGCCGCTCGCGACTTGACGAGGCGTTTCACAGCAAGCACCTCACGCCGCGCGTGGTGTTCACCGCGACGGACGCCGACGTGATCAAGACCTACGTGCGGCTCGGCCTCGGCATCGGCATCATCGCGCGCATGGCGGTCGACGAGGCGCAGGATCGCGGGCTGGTGGTGCTCGATGCGAGCCACCTGTTCAAGTCCAGTGTGACCAATATCGGTTTTCGGCGCGGCACCTTCCTGCGTGGCTATATGTACGAGTTCATGGAACTGTTTGCACCGCACCTCACGCGTCGGCTCGTCGACCAGGCGTGGCACTGCCAGGGTCGCACCGAGGTGGAGGCGATGTTCGAGCACATCGAGTTGCCGACGTTTTGATTGCACCCAACGACGAATCCGTGACAGCCACATGCGTCGCATGCAGAGCTCTCATGGCATCTCATCCTGCTGGAGCCCCCCTGTGGAAATAGCCTGTCTCGACCTTGAAGGCGTGCTGATACCGGAAATCTGGATCGAGTTCGCCGAGCGCACCGGAATCGCCGAGTTGCGCGCGACCACACGTGACATTCCGGATTACGACGTGCTGATGAAGCAGCGGTTGCGCCTGCTCGATCAGCACAGGCTGCGCCTGCCCGACATCCAGGCCGTGATCGACACCATGGAGCCGCTGCCCGGTGCGCGCGAGTTCCTCGACTGGCTGCGTGAACGTTTCCAGGT
>DAOLKH010000100.1:0-6517 GCA_035331685.1 Pseudomonadales bacterium | reverse complement strand
ACCGTGGGCTTGCTGTTGACCGGGGTTTCCGCCGCCGTGGGTCTGGCGGGAATCGACATCGCCCATTTCTGGGCGACGCTGATCTTGCTGGGTCTCGGATGGAATTTCGGATTTCTCGGGGCATCTGCAATGGTCCTGGAATGTCACCGCCCCGAGGAAAGGACGGGCGTCCAGTCCCTCAACGATTTCATCGTCTTTGGCTTGATGGCCGTGGGCTCATTCTCATCCGGCGGATTGCTCAGCGCCTATGGCTGGAGCACGGTGCTCTGGGTGTCCTTCGTTCCGCTCGCGCTGGCAGTGGTGTCGCTGGCGGTCGCCTTGAGAAGGAAGACGGCGCCCCTTCTTCGCCCGCACCGATGAGCCTCAGGCGCCGGGATCTGCATCTCTACCCGGCTCAGACAGGGAATATTTTTAAACGGGATCGAAGTGGAGCGGGTGATGGGAATCGAACCCACGTTAGCAGCTTGGGAAGCTGCAGTTCTGCCATTGAACTACACCCGCGAGCGATGCGCTCAGGGGACGCATTCTACCGGCGCGGTGCGTTGACGCAACCCGGCGGTGCTCCGGTCCGAATCGGCCAGAAACCGGATATGAATGGGGTATCTGTGCTCACAAGCCCGACGAATAGTCGTAGGACGAATCGGCAAGATTCTCGAAGCGGGTGAACTCGCGCCGGAAGGCCAGCCGTACCGTCCCGATTGGGCCGTTGCGCTGCTTGCCGATGATGATCTCGGCGACGCCCTTCTCGGGCGACTCCTCGTGGTACACCTCGTCACGGTAGATGAACGCGATCACGTCGGCGTCCTGCTCGATCGAGCCTGATTCACGCAGGTCCGACATCACCGGGCGCTTGTTCGGCCGCTGCTCCAGCGAGCGGTTGAGCTGCGACAGCGCAACCACAGGGCAGTTGAACTCCTTCGCGATCGCCTTCAGGCTGCGCGAGATCTCCGACACTTCGTTCACGCGCCCCTCGGCGGAGCCGGGTATCTGCATCAGTTGCAGATAGTCGACCATGATCAGGGCAATATCACCACGCTCACGACGCAGACGCCTCGCGCGTGCACGCACTTCGGCTGGCGACAGCGCCGCCGCGTCGTCGATATACAGCGGGCGGTCCTTGAGCGCGGCTACCGCTGCGGTGAGCTTCGGCCAATCTTCCTGCAGCAACTGACCGTTGCGCAGCCGCTGCTGGTCGATACGGCCTATCGAGGACAGCATCCGCACGATCAGCGATTCGGCCGGCATTTCCATCGAAAACACGAGCACGGGCTGCTCCTGCTTCAGTACGGCGTGCTCGACCAGGTTCATCGCAAACGCCGTCTTGCCCATCGAGGGGCGTCCGGCGACGATGATCAGGTCCGCGCGCTGCAACCCCGAAGTGCGGTCATCGAGGTCGATGTAGCCGGTACTGAGCCCGGTCAGCGCACTCTTGTTCTGGAACAGTTCGTCGATACGGTTGATCGTGGTCCGCAGCAGCTCGGTGACGAAGCGCGGGCCGCCGCGAGTGAGCCGGCTCTCGCTGATCTCGGCGATGCGGCGCTCGGCTTCCTCCAGCAGCTCCTCGCCACTGCTCCCGTCGGGGCTGAAGTTGCGCGTCGCGATTTCGCCTGCTGCGGCGATCAGCTGGCGCATCGTCGAGCGCTCGCGCACGATCAGCGCATAGGCCGTGACGTTCGCAGCACTCGGGGTATTGGTTGCCAGCTCACCGAGATAGGCCAGCCCGCCGATGGCGTCGAGCTCGCCGATACCGGCGAGATGTTCCGATAACGTGATCACGTCGAACGGCTGGGAAGCCGTGGAAAGCGCGCTCATCGTCTCGAAGATGAGACGGTGCTCGTGGCGGTAGAAATCCGCGGGGCTGACCAGCTCCATGACCCGATCCCAGGCCTGGCTGTCCAGCATCAGGCCACCGAGCAGGGACTGTTCGGCTTCGATCGAGTGCGGCGGAATCTTCAGATTGCCGACGTCGAGCGTCGGACCGGCGTGCCTTGCCTGCGGGAACCGGGAATCAGCCATCGCACACGTCCGCATGTGGGGGCCGGCGATATTCCCACCACCGAAAAATGGCTGTCAACCGCACACGGCCGACAACCATCGCCGGCATCGATCACAGCGGAACGATGCTGAGCTTGACCGTCTGCGTGACTTCCGCGTGCAGTTGCACGTCGATGTCGAACTCTCCGGTGCTGCGCAGCGCGCCAGTCGGCAGGCATACCTCGATCTTCGTGACTTCGACGCCGGCCGCGGTGATCGCGTCGGCAATGTCGCGTGCCCCGACCGAGCCGAACAGGCGCCCTTCGTCGCCGCAGTTCGCCTGGATCTTGATCGTCAGGCCTTCCAGTTTCGCGGCGCGAGCCTGGGCCGCGCTCATGCGCTCCGCCGCTGCCTTCTCGAGCTCGGCGCGTCGCGCCTCGAAACGAGCAATGTTTTCCGTGGTCGCGGATACGGCCTTGCCGTAGGGGATCAGAAAGTTGCGGCCAAAACCGCCTTTTACCTTGACCTGATCACCGAGGTTGCCCAGGCGACCTACCTTTTCGAGCAGAATGACGTCCATTGCAATCGTCCTCAACAGATTCCCGTGTTTAAGCGCATCAGCCACCCGGCTTGCGGGCAGCCCAGCCGCGAATATCGATCCAGCCGTCCATCGCGGCAAGCACCACGAGGAACTGCTTGAACGGCGCGAACAACAACAGCGCCGCATAGAAAAAACCCAACCATGCGCCCAGTCCGCGCGCTGCAACCAGCGCATGCACCAGGCCGATTCCCGCAAACACCAGCGGCACCAGCGGCATCCACACCCAGATCCGGAAGCCCTCGCCAAGTGCCACAAATCCGAATGCCAGCAGCAACAGTCCCAGCACCTGGCGCCGGTCGAGCCGCAGCGCGTGGAATTCCGTGCGGAACCCGCCCGCGTTGTACAGCATTGCCTGCCACCAGCGCGCGAGAATCAGGCCGAGCACCAGTGTCACCGCGAGGATCAGTCCGAACATCCCTGCGATATCGCTCGCACCAGGCACCTTCAGCATCGCATGCACCGGCGCATCGACCGTCGCCTGCTGCGCGATGCTGTTCACCAGTTCGGCAAACAGTTTCTCGACGCTTGCAAGGTAGCCGTTGCCGACCGTGATCAGCCCGCCACCGAACAGCACCCCGAGCACGCTGGCGCTGCAGAGCGTCCACGGCCACGACACCGTCAGCCGCAACACCCACGCCACTGCCGTGATCCCGAGCAGCGTCGCCAACGGCATGAGCTCGCCGAAGTACGCTGCTGCCACAGCCGGGAGCAGCGTCCACAGCATCACCAGCACGCCTTCGCGCACACCCTTGCGCAGCGTGACCAGCCCGATCACCGCCGCGCCCAGCCAGAAGAACATCGGCAGCATGGTGGCGGTCACGGCGACCAGCAACGCCTCGCGGCGCCCGCGCATCACGAATTCGGCAAGGGCTCGCATAGCCGGTTCTCCCCGCCCCGCTTGTGCGGGTCGAAGCGGATCAGCGGTGCTGGTCCGTGTACGGCAGCAGCGCCAGGAAACGGGCACGCTTGATCGCGGCCGACAACTGGCGCTGGTAGTGCGCCTTGGTTCCCGTGATGCGGCTCGGCACGATGGTACCGGTCTCGTTGATGTATTCGCGCAGGACGTCGAGATCCTTGTAATCGATCTCCTTCACGCCCTCGGCGGTAAAACGGCAAAACTTGCGGCGACGGAAATAACGGGCCATCGTCCAGACTCCTCGATTCGACAGATTCCTGAATGCCGATCCGGATCCGCATCAAGCGGACTCGGACTCCTCTTCGACCGACTCTTCCTCGCGCTCCGGACGCGGACGACGGCGCTCGCCATCGTCGCGACCACGGCGATCGCGGCCCTCGCGCTCGGCGCGCATGATCGGCGATTCGGCGGTGACCGCCTCGTCACGGCGAATGATCAGGTGACGCAGGATCGCATCGTTGTAACGGAACGTGGTTTCCAGTTCCTGCATCACCGCGTTCGAGGCTTCGACATTCATCAGCACGTAGTGTGCCTTGTGCACCTTGTCGATCAGGTGGGCAAGCTGGCGCCGTCCCCAGTCTTCCAGACGGTGGACCTTGCCGCCGTCACGGGCCACTGCCTGGGTATACCTTTCGATCATCCCGGGCACCTGTTCGCTCTGGTCCGGATGAACCAGAAACACGATTTCGTAGTGTCGCATTGTCACTCCCTACGGTTTGAACAGCCTCCCGCAATGGGCGGTGAGGCAAGGAGGTTTCCCCGCGGGTCGCGCAAGGGAGGGCGAATTCTAGAGAAGTGGCTCTGCAGGCGCAATGCACAATTTGCCCGCTGGCCGTGCAGGTCGGCATTCATGCCGACGGGAATGTCGGATTGAAATCCGACCAACACATCTGGCGGGTCGAAAAGGCTGTCTCAAAACCCCCATCAGCGCTCACGTGATCGCCGCGTGACAACAGCCTCGGAAACCCGGCCTATGTCGTACGCTGACGCCGCGCCTCGTACAGGAAAACACCGGTGGCGACCGATACGTTGAGGCTGTCGACCTCCCCGCACATCGGAATCGCCGCCAGGTGATCGCAGTGTTCGCGGGTCAGGCGCCGCATGCCGCTTCCCTCGGCGCCCATCACCAGCGCCACCGCACCACGCAGGTCGATCGTCGACAACGCCCTGGCCGCCTCTCCCGCCGCCCCGACGACCCACACGCCTGCCTGCTGCAGCGCGCGCAGCGTGCGTGCGAGATTCGTAACGACCACCAGCGGCACCACGTCTGCAGCTCCCGAGGCCACCTTGCGTGCAGTGGCGTTCAGCGGGGCTGCGTTGTCGCGCGGCACGATCACCGCGTGCGCACCGAAGGCATCCGCCGAACGCAGGCAGGCGCCGAGGTTATGCGGGTCAGTGACCGCATCGAGCACCAGCAACAGCGCCGGCTCTGACAGATTCGGCAACAGCGTGTCGAGCAGGAAGCTCTCATTGAGCGGCGTCGCCGCGCGCACTTGAGCGACCACACCCTGGTGCACACCCGGCGCGAGCCGGTCGAGTTCTTCGCGCGCACATTCGCGCACCGCGATTCCGTTCACGCGTGCGGTCTGCAGCAGTTCCTCCAGCCGCTGGTCACGCCGTCCGCGCAGCACTGCGAGCGATTCGACCCGCTCCGGACTGCGACGCAACAGCGCGCCGATGGCATGGATGCCGTGGATGCATTCACGCTCCATCACGTCGATTCCACTCAGCGCCGCCGCCGGTGCGGCGTGCGCCGGGAACCGCCTTCCCGAACGCGCATCTTGCGCTGCCCCCCGGCGGCGTCTTCGTCGATCAGCAGATCGATCTTGCGCTCGTCGAGATCGACGCGCGCGATCCGCACCCGCACGCGATCACCGAGGCGGTAGACGCGTCGCGTGCGATCACCGATCAGCCGATGACCCGAAGCGTCGAAGTGGTAGTAGTCATTCTGCAGCGTGGCGACATGCACGAGCCCGTCCGCATAGACCTCCTGCAGTTCGACGAACAGCCCGAAACCGGTCACGCCGCTGACCACACCATCGAACACCTCGCCGACCCGATCCTGCAGATACTCGCACTTGAGCCAGTTCATCACGTCGCGCGCGGCTTCGTCGGCACGCCGCTCCGCCATCGAACAATGCTCGCCGAGTTCGTTCATGGCGGCAAGATCATAGGGATACGTCTTGTGTGGCGCGAGCAACTTTGCGCCTTCGACACGTCGCACCTGCGTACTGGCACTCTGCGCGCGGATGACCGAGCGCAGCGCACGGTGCACGAGCAGGTCGGGGTAGCGGCGAATCGGTGAGGTGAAGTGTGCATAGGCGGGGTAATTGAGACCGAAATGGCCGAGGTTTTCCGGCTGGTAACGCGCCTGGCTCAGCGAGCGCAGCATCACGCTTTCGATCACGTGCCGGTCGGGGCGCTCCTGCACCGACGCGATCAGGCTCTGGTAGTCACCGGGCTGCGGCTTGTCACCGCCACGCAATGACAGCCCGAGCTCACCGAGGAACCTGCGCAGCGACTCGAGCTTCTCGCCTGACGGTCCTTCGTGTACGCGATACAGCGCGGGCATACGATGCTTCTGCAGGAAACGCGCGGTCGCGACGTTCGCCGCCAGCATGCACTCCTCGATCAGCTTGTGCGCGTCGTTGCGCTCGACCGGCATCACCTCTTCGATCTTGCGGTCGGGACCGAACACGATCCGTGTCTCGCTGGTTTCGAAATCGATCGCACCGCGTTCGTCACGCGCTGCCCGCAGCGCCCGGTAAAGTGCGTGCAGCTCCTGCAGACGCGCCGCAAGTGCCGGCGCAATGCCGGCATCCTCGCCGGCGAGCGTGGCGGCAACACGCGTGTACGTAAGACGTGCCGCCGAACGGATCACCGCTTCGGCAAACCAGAAGCGACCCAGCGATCCGTCGCGCGCGATCTCCATCTCGCACACCAGCGCAAGACGATCGACTTCGGGCTGCAGCGAGCACAGGCCGTTGGACAGCTCCTCGGGCAACATCGGCACCACGCGCCCAGGG
>DAOLKH010000099.1:0-6557 GCA_035331685.1 Pseudomonadales bacterium | reverse complement strand
CTGCCCTGCAGACGCGTGCACGCCCTTCGCACGCTTTCGGCGACCACTGCTATGTCGTCCGCACTCGTGAAGCGGCCGATGCTGAAGCGCAGCGACGACAGCGCAAGCTCGTTGCCCAACCCGATCGCCCGCAACACCCGCGAGGGCTCCACGTTCGCCGACGCACAGGCCGAACCGGACGACACCGCAACGTCCTTCATCGCACTCATCATCGACTCGGCCTCGATCCCGGCGAAATGCAGGTTCAGCACCCCGGGCAGGCGCCGCCGCACATCGCCGTTCTGCCCAATGCCATCGAGACCGGCAAGTGCGGTCCACAGCGTGTCGCGCAGACCGGCAATGCGTGCAGCATCCTCGCCCATGTCGGCGCGCGCTATGCGCGCGGCCTCACCCATTCCGACCAGCTGGTGCGTCGCCAGCGTGCCGGATCGCATGCCGCGCTCCTGCCCGCCACCGTGCGTCTGTGCCTCGAGGCGCAGGCTGGGCAGCCGCCGCACGTACAGCGCACCAGCGCCCTTGGGACCGTACATCTTGTGTGCCGACAGCGACATCAGATCGACCGGCAGCTCACCGAGATCGATCGGCAGCTTGCCCGCCGACTGCGCGGCATCCACATGGAACGCGATGCCGCGCGACCGGCACAACGCGCCCAGCGCCGCAATGTCGTTGATGGTTCCCAGTTCGTTGTTCACATGCATCACGCTGACCAGGAACGTGTCCTCGCGCAGCAACGACGCCACTGCCTCGGGATGCACGATGCCGCCACGATCCGGTTGCACCAGGCTCAATGCGAAACCACGCGACTCCAGGTGACGACAGACATCCAGCACCGCGCTGTGCTCGATCGCCGAGGTGACGATATGGCCCGCCTTGCGTCCCCCATGGCACGCCAGCCCCTTCAGCGCGAGGTTGTTGGCCTCGGTTGCCCCCGAAGTCCAGACGATCTCGCGCGGGTCGGCCCCGATCAGTTCCGCAACCTCGCAGCGGGCCTGTTCGATCGCCTGTTCGGCACGCCAGCCGTAGACGTGGGTGCGCGATGCGGCGTTGCCGAAGATGCCGTCGATGGTCAGGCATTCCGCCATGCGTTCGGCAACCCGCGGGTCCACCGGGGTCGTCGCGAGGTAATCAAGATAGACGGGTGCTCGCATGCGCAGGTTCCGGTTCAAGACAACGCCGCGAGCGGAATGTCCCCGAGCGCACAGGTGCCCGGCTGCCCAGACTCACGCCGATCCTGGCGCTGCGATACGCGCTGCACATCGGCCCGTGACACCAGATCCGCCAGTGTGATTGCGCTCAGGAACGAATGGATACGCCCGCTCAGGTCGTACCAAAGCGTCTGCGTCAGACACATCCGGCCGCGATCGCAGCTCTCGATACCCTGGCAGCCCACCGTATCGTAGGTTTCATTGACCGCATCGATGATCTGCGCCACGTCGATTTCCGAATGCACCCGGCCAAGGCGATAGCCACCACCGGGACCACGCACGCTACCCACCAGGCCGGCGCGGCGCAACCGTGCAAACAGCTGCTCGAGATATGAAAGCGAGATTTCCTGACGCCTGGCGATGTCTGCCAGACTCACCGGCCCCGTACTCTCGTGCAGTGCCAGATCGAGCATCGCCGTCACCGCGTAACGTCCCTTGGTCGTCAAGCGCATGACCGTCTCCCCCGGAGTACTGAGCGGCCGAGTATTCTTATTCCTACTTCAACAGTCAACTAATGATGCGATCCAGCCGACCGTGCCGCAGCGCTCAGCTTGCCGATTTCGGTAAGCATGCCACGCAGGATATTCAGTTCCATCTGGTCGAGTTGCACCCGGTTGAACAACCGCCGCAGGCGTACCATCAACTGCCGCGGCGCGGCCGGATCCAGGAATCCGATATCGGCCAGCGTGCGTTCGAGGTGCTCGTAGAAGCGTTCCATCCCTTCGACCGTGGCCAACGGTTCGTCCCACGAGGGAGAGGCCGGTGCTCCGGTCGTCTCGAGCGCGCACATGCGCAGTTCGTAGCACAGCAGTTGCACCGCAGCGGCCAGGTTGAGCGAGCTGTAGCTGGCGCTGGTCGGCACGTGCACGTGCCAATGACACAGTCGCAGCTCCTCGTTGCTCAGCCCCGAGTCCTCGCGTCCGAACACGAGCGCCACCTCCTCACCGCCGTGCTCCAGCAGGCAGAGCGGGCCGAGTTCCCGTGGTCCCAACTGCGGCAACTGGATGCGCCGCTCGCGCGCGCTGGTACCGATCACCAGGCTGCAATCGGCCACCGCTTCGGCAAGTGTGGCGGTGATCACAGCCGACTCCAGCACATCGGTGGCCTGCACTGCCCGGTAAGTCGC
The DNA here is from genome assembly GCA_035331685.1 of Pseudomonadales bacterium. Taxonomy (GTDB): domain Bacteria; phylum Pseudomonadota; class Gammaproteobacteria; order Pseudomonadales; family UBA5518; genus UBA5518. The sequence goes on along the minus strand of DAOLKH010000099.1, from coordinate 4,226 downwards.
TTCGCGATGCGGAAACTCGGCCGGTGCCACGAGGTACAGCCGCGACAGCCCCATGTTCTTCATCGCCCGCGCGGCAGAGCCGATGTTCCCCGAATGCAGCGTCCCCACCAGCACCACGCGCAGTGACGCGAAACGTCGTTCGAGCGCCTGCTCGTTCACCTCGACCATCATGATCAGCACACTTCCCTGACAAAGCGTGCATTTTGCGCGGCGGCACCACCACTGCAAAGCACCTCGCACACCTGCTGTGTATACTTGCGCGCCTTTCGTGCGGCACCCGCAGCAGGAGATTCCCGTCGATGCATCCCATGGTCAACATCGCCCTCGCAGCGGCACGCAAGGCCGGCGAGATCATCGCGCGCGCTGCAGACCGCATCGACCTGATCGAAGTGAGCCGCAAGGCGAGCAACGATTTCGTGACCGAAATCGACCGCGCTGCCGAACGCGAAATCATCTTCCAGTTGCGCAAGGCCTACCCGGATCACCAGATCCTCGCGGAAGAAAGTGGTCCATCGGGCGATGATACGCGCTCCGGCGGCTTTCGCTGGATCATCGATCCGCTCGACGGCACGACCAACTTCCTGCACGGCATCCCGCACTTCGCGGTCTCGATCGCGTGCGCGCGCGACGGCCGTCTCGAACACGCAGTGATCATCGACCCGATCCGTCGCGAGGAATTCACCGCCACACGCGGCGCGGGCGCCCAACTGAACGGCAGGCGCATCCGTGTCAGCACCCGCCCGGGACTGAAGGAAGCCGTACTCGGCACCGGAATCCCGTTCCGCGAACCGACGATCGAGTATCTCCCGGCCTACCTGCGCACGCTGGAGCAGTTCGCCACGCACAGCGCAGGAATCCGCCGTGCCGGCGCTGCCACGCTCGACCTCGCGTACGTTGCGGCAGGACGTCTCGACGGCTTCTGGGAAATCGGATTGCAGCCCTGGGACATCGCCGCCGGTGCCTTGCTGGTGCAGGAAGCCGGCGGCCTGGTCAGTGACTTCGACGGCGGCAACAACTGGATGGACAGCGGGCGCATCGTTGCGGCGAATCCGAAGTGCCTGAAAGCGATGCTGCAGGTGATCCGGCCTGCGCTCGGCAGCGACGCCCGCGCTGCGGCTACCGCTGCCGACGGCTGAATTCCAGCACGTTCACGGCGTTTCCTGCGTCGCGCCATCGCCCTGCTCGGACGATTGCGGCAACAGATCTGCCCGCCCGACGCCCAGGGTGAGAGCGAGACTGGTCGCGATGAAGATCGACGAGTAGGTCCCGATCACGATACCGATCGTGAGTGCAGCTGCAAAACCGCGCAGCGTCTCGCCGCCGAAGAACAGCAGTGCGAGTACCGACAGCAAGGTGACACCGGACGTGATCAGAGTGCGATCGAGCGTCTGGTTCAGCGATGTATTGGCCAGCGTGTCCATGTCCGCACGGCGCATCTTGCGCACATTCTCGCGAATGCGGTCGTACACCACGATGGTGTCATTGATCGAATAACCGATCAGCGCGAGCACGGCCGCCAGCACCGTGAGATCGACCTCCCAGCCAAACACCGCAAATGCACCCATGGTGATCACGACGTCGTGCATCAGCGCCGCCACCGCACCCACCGACAGCTTCCACTGGAAGCGTGTCGAGACGTAGACCATTATCATCAGGAACGAGGCCATCACGGCCAGCAGTGCCTGGCCAACCATCTCGTCGCCCATCTGCGGTCCGGCCAGTTCGGTACGCCGCAGCGTCACGCCGCCATGCTCGTGCGCCGAAAGCGCCGCGACGATACGCTGCACGGTCGCGGGAGTTTCCGCACTCGACAGACGGATCAACACCTCGTGTTCCGATCCGTAGTGAACCACCGAGGCACGCGAAAATCCGGTTTCGGCAAGCGTGCTGCGCACCTCATCGAGCGCCACCGGACCCGGGAAGCTCACCTCGAGCAAGGTGCCGCCGGTGAAATCCAGCCCGAGGTTCAGGCCGCGCACGCCGAAGCCGACCAGCGAGATCAGGATCAGCAGCCCGGACAGCACGAATGCCAGCGGGCGCAGGCGTATGAAATCTATCGCGAACTGATGCACTTTCATCGATCGCTCCTGCACCTAGATGGCGAGTCGGGACGGCCGCCGGCCGCCGTAGACCAGATTCACCAGCGCTCGAGTACCCATCACCGATGTGAACATCGAGGTCAGGATGCCGAGCGACAGCACCACCGCGAAACCGCGCACCGGACCGCTGCCCACCGCGTAGAGAATCACCGCCGCCAGCAAGGTCGTGATGTTCGAGTCCATGATGGTCAGCCACGCTCGATCGTAGCCGGCCGCGATCGCCGAATGCGGCGGCATTCCGTTCGCGAGCTCCTCGCGAATACGCGAGTTGATCAGCACGTTCGCGTCAACCGCCATGCCGATGGTGAGCACGATGCCCGCCATGCCCGGCAGGGTCAGCGTCGCTGACAGCATCGACATCACCGACAGCAGCAGCATCACGTTGAACGCCACCGCCAGGTTCGCGAAGATGCCGAACACACGGTAGACGGCCAGCATGAACACCACCACCAGCACCGAACCTATGGCAAGCGAACGCATACCGAGCGCGATGTTGTCGGCGCCGAGCGACGGTCCAACTGTGCGTTCCTCGACGAAATCGAGCGGTGCGGCCAGTGCACCGGCACGCAGCAGCAGCGCGAGTTCGGCCGATTCCGCCGGGCTGTCGAGCCCGGTGATACGGAACTGCGTACCGAGCGCCGATTGGATAGTCGCCAGGCTGATGATCTTCTTCTCGTCGTAGCGCTGCAGTACCGGCACCTCGTTGCCGGCGTCGTCCTTCTCGTAACCGACCGTGCGCGACTTGCGCTCGATGAACAGCACCGCCATGCGTCGTTTGATGTTGTCGCGCGTGGCGCGGTTCATCAACGTGCCGCCTTGGCTGTCGAGGCTGATGTTCACCTGCGGGCGCCCGTTTTCGTCGAAACTCGAAGAGGCGCTGGTGACGTGATCACCACCGATGATCAGATCGCGCTCGATCCAGGCACTGCGTTCCGGCCCCGCCTCGGCCCGGAACTCGAACTGCTCGCGCTCGGCGGCCGGAGTGTCGGGCCGCGCCTCCAGGCGGAACTCCAGGTTCGCCGTCTTGCCGAGGATGCGCTTGGCTTCGGCGGTATCCAGCACGCCGGGCAACTCGACGACGATGCGGTTGCGCCCCTGCTTCTGGATCAGCGGTTCGGCCACACCGAGCTCGTTGACGCGGTTGCGCAGCGTGGTGAGGTTCTGCTCGACCGCGTACTCCTCGAGTTCGCGGATCTGCTGCTGTCCAATCGACAGTGTGAGCAGGAAGCGCCCGCCACGATCCTCGCTGAGACGCTGCAGTTCCGGCGCCTGCTCGCGGATCAGCGTGGCTGCGGCATCGCGTGCCTCGGCGGTCGTGAATGTCCCGTCGATACGGTTGTCCTTGCCCGCCTTGACCAGCCCGCGTATACGCTGCTCGCGCAGTTTCTTGCGCAGGTCGGATTCGTAGACTGCGATGCGTTTGGCAACCGCTGCATCCGTATCCACCTGCAGCAGGAAATGCACCCCACCGCTGAGGTCCAGGCCGAGCTTCAGCGGCGCCCCGCCGATCGCGGTCAGCCACGCCGGCGTGGTCGGAGCAAGGTTCAACGCCACCACGAAGTCATCGCCGAGCGCGCGGCGCACCAGTGCCTGTGCGCGCAATTGCTGCTCGGGGTTCGTCAGGCGCAGCAACCCCGAGCGCGGGCCAACCTCGCTTGCCTTGACATCGACTCCTCCGGTGGCAAGCGCCTCGCGGGCGCGATCGAGCACGCCCTGATCGATCGCCAGCGCGCTGCTCGCGCCGGAGACCTGGATCGCCGGATCGGGCGGGTAGAGGTTCGGCAGCGAATAGATGGCCGAGATGACCAGCACGAGCGCGACCAGCAGGTTCTTCCAGAGCGGATATCGATTCATGCGCGGACAGGTATCCGTGACGTGGGGGCTACGGGCCCGGTCGCAACCGGACCTCGAAGGCGGCGGATTATAGCGATGCGCTGTCGGCGCGCCAATTCAGGATCCGGTCGTCTCGGCCAGGTGCCGGGGCTCAGCCGAGCCATGCGCGCGCGTTGCGGAACAGTCGCATCCAGCCACCGTCCTCGCCCCATTGTGGCGGACGCCACGAGTTCTGCACGCTGCGGAATACCCGTTCGGGGTGCGGCATCATGATCGTGACCCGCCCGTCGCGCG
>DAOLKH010000098.1:0-6558 GCA_035331685.1 Pseudomonadales bacterium | reverse complement strand
GCCAGCAGCCAGCGCCCGTCGATGCGGCGATAGACATCGTCGTAATACGCGAACATCTCGAGCTGCTGCAGTTCGTTCTTGTCGAGATAGAAGTGGTACATCGCCCAGATGCCGTGTGCTTCGTCGGCACCGCGGAAATCGATCTCCGGCATCGTGACGTGCCAGAAGCCGAGCACCTGCGTGGTCGCTGCGTCGTGCGCTCCGCGCAGGAAGGCCATCAGCGAATCGCGTCCGCTGAAGGTGTATTTGCCGTCCGAGTAGGATGCCTCGATATCGGGCGCAAGGATCGCTTCGAGCTCATCCCAGAGCGAATGCGTCATGTAGCGTATGTAGCGATGCTTCAGCGCCCTGATCTCTTCGAGATCGAGCAGGCGCTGCAGTGTTGCGGCTGTGTCCATCGTCGTATTCCCCTCGATGCTTGCGGTCCTTGTCTCAGAATTGCACGCTGAAGTCCATGCCGTAGGTCCGTGGGCGCATGTAGGTCGCAGCCAGGGTCGGGCCGCCCAGCGAGAAGACGAATTCCATCTCGTCTTCGTCGAGCAGGTTCTTGCCCCAGATCCCGAGCCGTCCCGTGGCATGGCTGCCCAAGCGGATATTCGCGAAGTCGAGGCGGGCACCCAACTGGGTCACCGCCTTCATGAGCGCCTGCCTGTCGAGTGCCCAGTCGGGCGTCCCGACACAGCGATCCGTGCCCGGGACCGTGGCAGAGCCTGCGGGGCAGATCAGACGCGATGCGTCGTCGCGCCACGACACGTCCACACGAAACGAGGGAGCAACACCGTCGAGTATGGGGGCGAAGTCGTACTGGGCACCTGCATAGGCCGTATTCTTCGGTTGCCAGGTGCGCAGATCGCCCGATGCGTTCACGTCCGTGTAACCCCAGGAGGCGTTCAGGGTCAAACCGGTGAGTGGAATCCAGGTGGCTTCGACTTCGACACCGTCGGAGGTGATTTCATCACCCCTGCCCATGATGTAGCCGCCGGCGGATGCGTCGAAGTCCTCCTGTTGCACATCGGTGCGTTTCTGCCGGAACACGGCAACGTTGAAGCGCAGGCGGTTGTCCAGCAGGTCCGATTTCAGTCCAAGCTCATAGAGCTTCATTTCGTCTTCGCGGAACGGATTGCCGAGCAGCGTGCCACCGGACACGTAGCCGGTGGCGTACTTCGCGTAGACGTTGGTTGAATCATTCAGGTGCCAGGTGAGCGCCACGTCGTAGTCGGTGTGGTCACCCTTGTAGCGCGAGCGGTGATTGCCGGGCAGGAACAGGCCATAGAAGCCTGCGGCGATCACCAGTTCCTCGCGGTCGTCTTCGGTGTAGCGCACACCGCCGCTGAGGTCGAAGTCGCCCAGATGCCAGGTTGCATGCGCATAGACGGCCTCGGACTTGTTGTTCACCCTGGTGTTCTGCCCGATGAAATAGTCGAAGGCGGCGGGGTCGATGCTGACGTGATCGCCGTTGCCGATGACGTGGCTGAGCAGGATCGGGTTGTTCACCCTGACGCGTTCGTCGAAATGGATCGCGCCGGCGATCCACTCGATGCGTTCATGGCTGCCGATCAACTGCAGTTCGTGCGAATCCTGCTTCTGCGCTTCGACCCGGAACGCAAGCAGCGGTACGTACGCGCCACCGGCGTTGCCGAGTGCACCGGTATCGATGTACTCGGCACCGCCGTAGACTTCGTTCGCGCCGGCATCGAGATCATAACTGCGATGTCCGAACAGATACTTCAGGTGGATCGAATCCGAAATCGCGTACTCGGCAACGAGCGAGTGTCCCTTGACCTGGTTGGTGGCGGTGGATTCAACCGACGCCGCCAGCTTGTCGCGATAGCCGAAGGACTGCGGGTAGGGGTGAACCGGGGTCACCAGGCCGTAGCCGATGATGCATTGGGCGGGCGTGTTGTTGAAGTCCACGCAGTCTCCGAGCCGGCCGACCATCTGGCGCGTCGGCATGGTTCCTTCCCAGTCGGTGTAATCGAACTTGTAATCCAGCGTCAGCTTCTCGCTGCCGCCATAGTGCACGGCGAGGAAGGCGCTGTCGGTGTCGCTGTCACCACCACGCTTCTTGTTGGTCTGACGCCCGAACGGCGGCGGCAGGTAGTAGGTGCGACGCGTGCCGATATTGCGTACATCGCCTTCGGATTCGGTGTGCCCGACGACGAGTCGCGCGCTGAGCCCGTTCCATTCCGGGCTGTCCGCCACGAGCTTGTAGTGGCGTTCGGCAAAATTCCCGAATCCCCCATCGAGACGCAGTCCTGCTTCACCCGGCGGCCGCGCAGTGATCAGGTTGATCGCGCCGCCCGTGGAGTTGCGTCCAAACAGGGTTCCCTGCGGTCCGCGCATCACCTCGATGCGTTCGAGGTCTGCCATCTCGAAGGCCGCGGCGCCGGAACGGCTGAGATAGATCCCGTCGACGTAGAGCCCGATGCCGGAATCCACTTCGGGGTTCAGGGAACCGTTGGAGACGCCGCGCATATTCATCTGTGGTGCGGCCGGACTGCCACCCTGCTTGTTGATGTAAAGGTTCGGGATCGTCTGGCCGACGGTCTGGAAGCCCTCGATGCGAAGCCCGGCGAGATCCTTGGCGCCGATTGCTGAAATCGCGGTGGGAACGCTCTGGATGTCCTCGGCGACGCGCCGCGCCGTGACCATCACTTCCTCGATCTGGGTCGCGCGCTGGTTCTCGGCCGGCGGAGTCTGCGCGCCGGCGTCGAGTGAACACTGCAGCAGCGCGGCTCCGAGCAGAGTGATGTGGAAGGGCAGTGCGGCGTGGCGTTTCATGGCGCTGATGCTCCAGTCGGTCTGATGGTTATGGGCCGGATACCGCACGGACATTAACCACAGTTCATGCATCGGGGTTCATCCGATCGGGTGAGGGAATGCAATCCCGGAGCATTGCAGGCGCTCAGGCTCGTGCGGCATCCTCATTCGAAGGGGTGATGCCCGAGGCAACCGGATCGGTTTAAGGTGAAATCCCATGCTCCCGGAGACGCAAATGAACGATAACGAACGGGTCTTTCGCACCATGCTCGAACATCTGGGACGCAAGGAGTTCGATGCCTGCGAGCGTTGCCTTGCTCCTGATCTCTACGCTGACTGGCCGTATCAGCCAGCGCCTGGAACGCCGATCGAGCTGCATGGTGCGCGTGCGCTGATGGAGTACATCGCTGCCGGCACGGCGGATTTCGATCCGTACAGTTACCAGGTCGATCAGGTGTATCGGCTGGCAGACCCGGACACGCTCATCGCGGAGTACGGATCCTTCACCCGCTACCGTCCTACCGGTCGTGAGTACGCAAACCGCTATCTCGGAATCTTCCGTTTCCGCGACGGCCTGATCACGTACTGGCGCGAGTACGTGAATCCTGAAATCATCCGTCGCGCCATGCAGCAGGATGCCGAGTGATGATGGCCGGGATACCGATGGACAAGCTCAAGCTGAAGAAGCGCTACGACTCGCTGCTTTCGCCGGGACGCATCGGCAGCATGCAACTGCGCAACCGCATCGTGATGACCGCGATGGGTTCAAATCTGTGCAACCCGGACGGCACGCTGAACGAGCGCATCAAGGCGTATTACGAGGCGCGTGCTCGTGGCGGCGCGGCGATGGTGATCATGGGGTCGGTCTCCATTGCGTGGCCGATCGGTTCGGCGAACGCCTGCCAGGTTGCGATTTCCGACGATCGCTACATCGAAGGTTTTGCCGACATCGCACGGCGTATCCACGGCCACGGCGCGAAGATCGCGCTGCAGCTCCAGCACGCGGGCGTCACTGCGATGAACGACATCGCCGACGGGCGTCCGTTGCTGGTGCCTTCGGTGCCGAAGGAAGGCCAGAGCGACATCGGTCCGATGGTGACCGAGGAAGAGGCGAGTGCGATGGCACGGCCGTTCGTGCAGCCGAACTCGAAGCTGCACTACCGCGAAGCCACCGAAGAGGATCTGGCCTGGGTCTGCACGCAGTTCGCCGATGCGGTCGAGCGCGCGAAGAAGGCGGGTATCGACGCGGTCGAAATCCACGCGGCACACGGCTACCTGATTTCCAACTTCCTGTCGCCCTCGACGAACCGGCGCAGCGATCGCTACGGCGGTTCGCTGGAGAACCGGGCGCGCCTGATGGTGGAAGTGGTCCAGGCGGTGCGCGCGCGCGTCGGGCGCGACTATCCGGTGTGGCTGCGTCTCGACGGTGTGGAGTTCCTGAAGCCGGAAGGCATCACGCGTCCGGATGCGGTTGCCGCTGCGCGACTCGCCGAGCGCGCCGGAGTCGATGCGATCAACGTCAGCGCCTATGCCGACCCGGATCAAAGCCTCGGTTATACCGAGGCACACGCAACACATGTCCCGGGGCAGTTCGTGCCGTACGCCGCGGCGATTCGCGCCGCAGTGAACATACCGGTGATCACTGCCGGGCGGATCGAACCCGAGGTCGCGGACCGGCTGATCCGCAAGCATCGCATCGATTTCGTGTGCATGGGCCGCAAGCTGCTCGCCGACCCGGATCAAAGCCTCGGTTATACCGAGGCACACGCAACACATGTCCCGGGGCAGTTCGTGCCGTACGCCGCGGCGATTCGCGCCGCAGTGAACATACCGGTGATCACTGCCGGGCGGATCGAACCCGAGGTCGCGGACCGGCTGATCCGCAAGCATCGCATCGATTTCGTGTGCATGGGCCGCAAGCTGCTCGCCGACCCCGAGTTGCCGCGCAAGCTCCAGGAAGGCAGGGCTGCGGAAATCAGGCCGTGCATATATTGCTATACGTGCATCAGCCAGATCTTCGTGAACGCGCCGGTACGTTGTGCCGTGAACGCGGCGACGAGCTTCGAGACCGAAGTGGTGCTGACGCCGGCCGAACGTCCGCGACGCGTGCTGGTGGTCGGTGGCGGACCCGCCGGCATGGAAGTGGCGCGGGTGGCGGCGCTGCGCGGTCATCGCGTCACGCTGTGCGAAAAGGGCGGTGCACTCGGGGGCAGCGTGCGCCTGTCGGCGATCAGCTACCCGCCAAACGGAAAGCTGGTGCGCTATTTCGAGAATGTGCTGGCCACGCTGCCGGTGGAGATCCGGCTGCAGACGCAGGTCGATGAGGGTTTCGTGCGCACGCACGCACCGGACGTGGTCGTGGTCGCCACGGGTGCGCGCTGGCAGTCGCTGGCGATCCCGGGTGTCGATCTGCCGCACGTGCTGGACGGGGAGTCGCTGCGGGCGATGCTCGGTGCAGGCGATGGGCCGCTGCCCAAGGGAGTTCCGCTCGGTCTGCGGGCGATGCTGCGCCTGGCGTCCCGGCTTGGCCTTACCCGCTCGCCGGAGCTGCTGACGCAGGCGAGCAGGTGCTGGATGCCGCTGGGGCGCGAAGTGCTGATCTACGGCGGCGGGCTTGTCGGTATCGAGCTGGCCGAGTTCCTCTCGGCGCGTGGACGCAAGGTCACAGTGCTCGAAGAAGGTGCCCTGTTTGCCCCCCAGATGCGGTTGTTGCGCCGCTGGCGAGCGCTGCACGATTGTCGTGCACGCGGGGTCAACCTGATCGCGAACGTGCGCGAGCCGCGCATCGAGGCCGATCAGGTGAGCTATCTCACGCCGGGCGGTCAGCGGCGGGCGATTGCGGCGCAAAGCGTGATCCTCGCAGCAGGTGCGGCAGAAAACACGGCGTTCGCCGATGCTTTGCGTGCCGGAGGAGCCGATGTGCGTACGGTCGGCGATTGCGCCGCAATAGGCTATATCGAGGCGGCAATTCGCGATGGCAATGCCCTTGCGCGCAGTCTCTAGAAATCCACGAACGGACGATCAACCTCATGGAGAAACCGTATGACGCAGTCATTGGGTGAGCGCATCGCCGATCTGCTGACAACCGAAGGTGTACAGCGTTTCTTTTCGCTGCCCGAAGTGACCTTTGGCAAGCTGCACGATGCGCTGGACCGCGCCGGAGTGAAGCTGATCGCACCGCATCACGAGGCTGCAGCCGGCTACATGGCAGAGGCGTACGCACAGCTCACCGGTACCATCGGTGCAGTGGGCGGCTCGGTGGGGCCGGGTACCATGAACCTGTATACGGCAGTCGCGCATTCATACGAGGAGCATCTGCCAATCCTCTATCTGGGAGCCGAACGCACATTGCTCGCGCGCAATTCCCCGCGCGGTTCGCAGTTCCAGGCGCCACCGAATCTCGAAGTGCTGCGTCCGGTCACGAAGTACGCCGCGATTGTGGAGGACCCGCTCGAGGCCGATGCGATCTTCCACGAGGCGTTCCGCCAGCTGCATGGCGGCACGCCAGGACCGGTATACATCGGACTGCCATTCGACATGCTGCTCGAGGAACGCGATTTCGGGCCGCTGTTGCCGCCGCGCAGTTACCGGCCTGCGAGTTTCGTGGACACGGTCCGGGACGAGTTGCTGGATGAGACACTCGCGTTGCTGAGGAATGCCTGCAGGCCCCTGATCATCGGTGGTGCGGGAATCCGGCTGGCACGCGCGCAGCAAGCGTTTCGCGAATTCGTCGAGGCAGCCGGCTGTCCGGTGATCCTGAGTGTCAGCGGACGTGGCGTGCTGCCCGATACGCACCCA